>CAYMDN010000001.1:0-109494 GCA_964389545.1 uncultured Clostridium sp.
AGCAACAAATCAACTTGAATGGGTTCAGGCTATGAATAATATTAAAAATAGAGCTGAAGAAATTGTTTTTAATGAGATTTTATATGTGTAGGAGGAATTAGATAAGGTTAATTTTAGAGATGTTAATAAAAATGATATTTTGAAAGAATGGTTTAATTTTAGAGAAAAAACTTATTTGTGCTATGCAGATAAACAAGATAGAGAAAATGAATTTAAATTTGATTTTTTTAGGGAGAATATTCTGCAGAATATTCCTAAACAGAATAGAACTTATGTTGAGAAACAACTTGATCTCCTTTATGATGATTTTATGAGGTATTTGACTTATATTACTGAGAAATATTATAGAAAAGGCTTTGTGGATGGTTCTCAGTTAGTTATGGGATGTTTTGATGAATAATTACATTTTCAAATATACATTTTTTAAAGTGCAAAATTTGCACTTTGAAAATTATTTTGTAATTGCTTTGTATTTATCTATAATTCTTTTGTACTATTTAATTATATTTGAAGTAGAATTTAAAAGTGTGAAATCTGACTTCTACTCTAATAAGTCATATTTCACACTTTTTCTCTATTAGACTAATACAAATTGTTCTAACTCTTTTCGATTTATTTTATATTTATATGTTTTTCCAAAAATATCTTTAAATACAAATTTAATTTTTTTATCATTTACATTTTGAAGTATCTCTTTTACAGTTTTTTTATCTATAGTAATTGTATATTTTTCTCCGTAATTAATAACTTTTGGTAATTGATTTGCATTATCCAAATCTATATTATTAATCAAAGTTAAATTCATATTTGAAATTTCAATATATGGATTAGATTCTATTGTTATACTTAAGTATCTAGATAAATTGATTAAAGATAATGAATAATAATTTTCTAAATAGTTTCCTACAAATCCCACTGGTATAATAAAATTTCTTGTAATTTTATATTTTATTTTTTCATTTTTTCTGCTTAGATGTAATGATATAATTACAGCACCTAAAGTACCTACTGCAGATAAAAAAGTACAAATATTAGCAAATAGGCTACTAGATATGAAATCTAATATGTTATTTTTATCCATGTTCTCATCCTCCAATTATATAAATTCTTCATAATTCCATAATGCTCTTATTAGAATAATGAAATCTGTCCACTATCAACTTTAAATAAAATATCTTTATAATTACAAAAGAAATCTCCATTTTCTAACATTTTATTAATATCAAATTTTCCTCCATATAATTCCATACATTTATTCACAATCTGTTTCTTTGATATAAAAGGAAAGAATCCAATTGCTTGTTTATTAAAATAATTATAACTACTATTTTTATTAGAACAAGTTTTTTTATCTAATATTCTTGAAATAAGTGGATATATTTTTTCTGTTAACTTTGTTTTTGCAGAATTACTAGCATCATTATGTATAACATTACAAGTCAAACCTAATATTAAATCAGCAAATTGTATAAACTGTGATTCATTATTTTTACTTTTTCTGTGATCTGAATCAATAAATTCAATCTTTTCTGTATTAAAATGTATTTTTCTTCCTTTATTAAAAAATTCCTGTAAGTTTATCTTATTAATAGCACTTGTTTTAAAATATTTATGTTGTTCCATTTCAGTAGTGCAATCATGATAAATGTGATCGATAATTATTATATCATAAGAAAGCTAATTTTGTAAAGATACGGTTTTCAGTATTTTCAAGGCTTTGTTGAACTGTTCAACCCTTTAAAATGGTGTAAAAATGGGGTCGTTAGTAACAAACTAGTAACACGAAAATACAAAAAAATTTTTTTATTTTCCTACACCTTGATTAACTAATTTTTGGATTTTAGCAGCATCATATCCTGCTTGTGTTAGTCTGTAAATTCTATCGCCACCATTACCCCATTTTCCTGCCCAAACTTCTTTACAGATTTCTTCATCTGATTTTAAATTTGAAGTAACTTTGACAGAATTTCCATTTGCTGTTGGTATTTTTAATGTTTGACCTTTAAAAATTGTATATGGTGAATGTATTCCATTTAAAGATGCAATTTCTTTCCAGTTAACACCTAATTTTTGACCAATAACAGATAAACAATCACCACTTTGTACTGTATAAGTAGTAGTTGCTGTATTTGTTGTTGGTGCTGTAATTGCACTATCTATGATACAACCATCATTTGTCCATCCAAGATTTCCATTATCTAATAAATATGGATTTTTTGCACCAGGAATAATTTTTGTAATTGTTCCTTTTGTTCTTGCTGGATTTAACCTATTTGTAGAATTAGATGCAACATATATTCCTGAAATTGTCACAACATCACCAATTTTTCTTGATGTAGGTGCTTGTTGGGTAGGAACTTCAACAGGATTTGTTCCTTCTTTTAATCTTTTATTTACTTGTTCTGTTATATATGGTAATTTACTTTGTAAATAACTTCCTGGACAACTTGTGGCAACAAACATATTGTGTCTTGTAACTGTTCCATTAGAACTTCCATCATAAATGTATAATTCACTTCCTGTTCTTTTTCTAACATCAACCATTAAATCGATTAGTCTTTCAATACATAAATCAGAAATATGCCATTCACCACCAACTTGGTCATTTGACACTTCAACTGTAATTGCTTGATGGTCATTTGATGGTGAACTTGATGTCCATGCTCTTGATTCTTCTGCAACCATACCAACTATTTTTCCATCAATACCAATTCCATAATTTGCTGATGCTTGTCTGTTTGGATTTTGAAATATTTTTGCTATTTGTGCAGCAGTTAAACATCCTGCAACATGATGTGGTGTAAATTTTTTTATTGAATTATTTCTTTTTGAAGTGTAATTTGAAGCACTTGATTCCATTATAAAATCACATAATTTTGAAAAAGTTCCCATTATTCTTCACCCCCATTTCCATTTGACAATTCAGCTTCCATTTCAGGTGTTAATTCAACATCATCAACTAAAATTTCAACATCTTGTCTTTCATCGTTTTCATTTCTTATTGTTGCTGTTTTCTTTTCTTCCATGAGAATCACCGTTTCCTTTCTGTATCTCGAAAGATACAATTAAAATAAAAAAAAAATAACTAATTATTCATCTTTGTTATTTTCATCTTGATTTGTATTTTGTTTTGCAAAATAATATGTGAATACTGCTGTAACCAAATTAGTTATTAGTATAAGCAGATTTTCAGCGAGTGTTGCACCAAATAAATTTGCTATAACAATTATAAATAATAAAATTATCATTGATATTGTTATAAAACTTTTCAAATCATTCCATGCTTGTTTCATCATTTCACCCCCTTTTTTATTTCACATATTTATCCCAACCATCATGAATGTATGAATTTCCGTGAAGGTCTTGTGTGTAATGGTCATATACTTCACTTGCTCTTTTCTTTTGAATGTCATCTTTGGGTATGCCATTTTTAGAATCTTCGATAAATTCAACTAAATAATTCATGCATTGGTTTTTATCTAATTTTTTTATATCTACATTCATATTGTCCAGTTTTTCATTGATTGGTTCTAATGCTTCTTTGAACTTTTTATCAACTGCATCATCAACTGGTTTTTTAGCCTTTCCAATAAAAGTTACAATTACTGATATTGCATTTAAAAAAGTTGCAATCGATATAATAATCATTGATATTTTTTCCAATTCTATTTCACCCCTTTGTAATTGCTTATAGAAATACCCATATAAACTCATATTTTTATTTATATGGGATTTATAATCTATAAACATATAACTTGTTTATTTTGTTATTTCTTCACCTAAAATTTCTTTTACGGCTTTTTGTAATTTTTTAGGAACATCATCAATTGTTTTTACACCTTTTCTTATTAAATCAGCATAAACTTTTGCCATTGACTACACCCCCAAACTTTCGTAAATTTCACATAATGCAATTTGTGTGTTTGTTATTTGTTCTGATTGTTGCATTATGAATTCATCTTTTTCATATTGAAGCATATTGTATTCATACATTTTTGTTTGCTTTTTTTCAGTTTGTCCATCTGATGTTACTATCTCATCTTCAATTTCAATTTCTTGAATATTTTCGTTTATCCAAACTGAATATTCATCAATTACCATACTTTCAGGTTTGATTGTACTTCTAACTTTACCATGGTTTATCATTTTACTTCACCCTTTCTTTTTATATTTTGCAAATAATATTGATTTGCATGAAATTCAAGTGGTTTAATATATTTTTGATTTAATCTATAACTGTCACAATGAACTAACCAACCTTGGTAGGAATGAATTGAACACCATTCAGAATAATTCATCTGATTCCCATTCCTAATTTTCTTTTTGATTTTGTTCATTTTCACCTTAAAATTTTTGCAAGTGGTTTTTCTCAACAATTTATAATTTAAAAATGTTCTGTAACCCACAAAATCAATTCCCCTTACAAAAGTTGGGAACACTTGCCAATTTTCTTTAATTTTTAATTTTAATTTTGTTTTAAAATATACATCAATTTCTTTTCTTAATTGATGTAATTCTTCTTTGGATTTTCCAAGTATAACAATATCATCCATATATCTAAAATAATATTTCACATGTTTTGTTTCTTTAATCCAATGGTCAAATTCTGAAAAATAAAAATTTCCACTATATTGTGAAATATAATTTCCAATAGGTATTCCTGTATCACCAGGTGTTGAATCAATAATTTCATCTAATAACCAAATAAGGTCTTTATCCTTGAATAATCTTCTATATTTATTTTTTAATATGTCATGATTTATTGATGGATAATACTTTTTAGCATCAAGTTTTAAACAATATTGTGTTCCAATAACATCATTTTGAATTGCTTTATCAACTCTTTCTAATGCTTTATGTATTCCCCTTCCTGGTATTGCTGAATATGTATCAGCAATAAAATTTTTTAAAAGTATTGGTTCAATAACTTGTAGAATAGCCCATTGACAAATTCTATCAGGAAAATATGGAAGTTTATATATTTTTCTTACTTTACCAGTATCATTTTTCATAAATGTTTCATATTCTGATGTTCTATATGTTTTATTGATAAGCATATCTTGCAAAATTCCAAGGTAATAATCAGGATTAGAATTCACCATTTTTACTTCCTGATACCATCCTTTACCTTTTTGTGCATTTTTATGTGCAAGTTTCAAATTATCCATATTACATATTTGTTCATACAGATTCCCGTATCTTTTCATAAATCTGAACTTCCTTTTTGTATGCAATGAATAAACTAAATTTTCACCTTTTGATTTCTCAAATTTACTAATATAGTTTAATATTGTATTTTTATATTTTGCCAAGTGGCAGGGCGAAGATATTTCACATTTATTTGCATTTACTAAGTGACTGCTGATATTACGATTACGATTAGAAGTAGCATTATTCAAATTCCAATAGAAAGTACCAGTTTTCGAACTGTTATTCCATTTACCACCAAGATGAGTGATTAAAAACTTTTTTACTACTACATAAAACATATCAGAAATCTTTCGCCCATATTTATTACTTTATTCTATTTTTAAGCAGCATCAGGTACATACACCAAGCGACCGCCGACATAACGAAGACGACTAGAAGCAGCACTATTCAAATACCAACAGAAAGCACCAGCTGTCGAACCGTCAGCCCACCTACCACCAAGACGAGCGACTCTCCATCCTGGTTGATTATTATAAACATAATCACCAACTGGTGTTGAACTGTTTCCATTGTGTTCTGTTGGTATGAATAACCAATCGAAGTTTTCGTTATAGCCAAATGCTGAAATATATCCTTCACCAAAAGATGGACAAATTCCTGTATCTTCATAAGGTGATGCACTTGTGTCATCAGTAAATCCATGGTCAGCTACATATGTTTTACCATATTGACCTGCTGCAAATGGTGTTGGATTTTGAATATTTATACCATCAATCCATTTCCAAATGTTCCCCCATAGATTTTCTTCACCACGATATGAAACAATTTGAATTCCATTTGCATTAGTTACGACACCTGATGCATTTCCAAGTGATATTGTTGCACCTGTGTTTTCTGCCATATTTGTTGTATTATCATCTGTTTTACTTACTGCACCATTTCCAATTGCAGATTGCATATTAAATGTTGCATATTCGATAAGCATCAATAATTGTGTTGCAGAAACTGATGCAACATAATCTTGTTCCCAACCAGTTCCCCTTTTTTGTGCTAATTTTCTTGTGTTTGCTCTTGTTAAATTTTGGGTTAATCCTGACATTGGTTTTGCATTTGCAATACTGCATAACATATCAGTTGCAAAATCTGCAACTTGTGCATCATCAAGTATATATGCATTAGCAGATGCATCATATAATGAACTTTCAAATGCACCCCTGTATATATAATCATGCTCTTTACCATTTCTTATAAATGCAGGATGAAGTTTGAATCCTGGTTCAGGTTCATCACATACATAATATCTTGCTTTTCTCATGTGATGTCCATGATTTTCACCTTCTGTTACTATGTCTGTTAATAATGGAACTACTTTATAATAAAATTTTGGTTGTTCAACCATAACTTGCACTTTTGTTCCAACCGCATATGTACCTGCATTTTTTCCTTCTTCAATTGTAACTGCTTGTGTTAATGCCCCAGTAGTGGTGAATGCTGCATCACCATAATATGCAACAACTTTTCCATCGTTTGTTACATTACATCTTCTTCTTCCACCAAAACAATGAACATTATCAAATGCATGTCCACCAGTTTTACCAAAAGCACCTGCAAGTCTTGTGAATTTTTTATTTACAAAATCGACTTCAACACCAAAAATATGGTCATCTACATAACCAAGAAATGCTTGTAAATCAGAAATTTGATTTTGTAAATCTGTAATATCACCAATTGTTGCAACTGCTGCTTGGTCAACTTGTAATGTTACATTGTCAGCATTTGATACAGTAGTTGTAAGTTTAAAATAAACCCCTGATACTGTTAAATTATTATATGGTGGCATATAAGCACCTTTATCTGAACTTTCAACACTTGCTACTGCATATAATATTTCATTTTCATCAGGGTCTTTTGCATATAGTCCTACTGAATTGATTTTATATCCAGCAGTTAATTTTGAATTTTCAAGTGCAGCTTCAATTTGTACTGCAACATTATTTGTTCTTGTGATTTTTGAAATACTTGCTGTTTGTTTTACATTTGCCAAACTTGTTAATGCAAGAATCTGTGCTTCTGTATAAACATTTGTTGATGTTGATATTTTTGTAAATTCAATAGTTGTTGTTCCTGCTATTAACTTTGACATTAAGGCTTGACCTTTATTTGTTATTGTTAATTTATTAAATTCAGCCATTTCTTTTCATCCTTTCTTTTATATAATTTCAGTTAAGTTCACATTTGACCCAACTTTGTTTTTATTTTCTATGTTAATTTTCTCATTGAAATTATCTGTAATTTCAATTGACATAGTATTTATAATTGTATTACCAATATTTATATTATTTTCAATTTGAATATTTTCATTGAAGTTATCTGTAATTTCAATCATTTTTGTGTCACCAATTATACCTGCATGTTTTGATTGCCCTGAAATTTCAAATGTTTCATCAAAATTATCAGTTATTTCAATCATATTGCAAAATGTAATACCACTTGCTAACTTTGTTGTACCATCTGTCATGTTTAAATATATTTTATTGTCAACAGTCATTGCAATATTAGCTGGTATCATATAATCAAGTATATAATCCAATTCTTCTGCTTGACCTGTAAGTTCAAGATGTGTTGTAATATTCATTGTATATTTGTCTATATCTCTTATAATTTCATAATTATTTTTTCCACATAATGTATCTAATTTTTGACATAAAACGATAAAAGTATATGGAACAGTATCATTCCATCTTGTTAATACTCTTGAAATTCTTGATTCAAGTGTATCATCAGGTTCAGGTATTATCCCCATTAAACTTTCAAATTTTGCTATACCTTTTATATTACAACTTTGAATGAATTGGTTATTAAAAATAATTTCTGTTTCATTTTCTGCACTTTGAAATTCAGGATTTTCAGAATTCATAATTGTCCTTATTTCTCTATATTCCTGAATAAATAATGGCAAATGTTTTAAAAGTTCAACATCTCTAATCATTGACTAACACCCCCAAAAATAGGAACTTGATATTCTGTCAATGTTAAGTTTGATGTTGAATTATTGATTTTAGTGTTTTGAATGTCCACTATTCCATCAATCTGTAATATTCTTGTTTCTATTTGACTAATTCTAACAACTGTGTTATCTTGATTTGCCCAATTTTTTCTTAATTCAAGTAAATAATTTTTTATTACATTTTCAATTGTTGTTTTTAATGAATTGAAATTATAACCTTCATCAAATCCAAATGTTGCTTTTACATTGATTGGTACTTCTTCAACTGTATTTACTGTAACAACATGTCCAATTGGTGCAATACCAAGTCCTGTTCCATCTTTGGTTGGGTCAATTTCTTCTTGAACTGTTTTTATTAGTGCATTACTTGCTTTGTTAAATTCTGAATCAAGTATTGTTAATAAAACTGTTCCGCCACCTTGCCAAACTGGTGTAACCTTTGTTGAACCAACACCAGGAATTTCATTTGTCTTCTGAATATAATCCTTTTTGTTTCCACCATATGGTTTAGTTTCAAATGAAGCAAAATATCTTTGTCTTAACGATTCGACATCTTCTTCATCTTCACCTGGAATTAACAATTCATTTAATTTTGCTGTTTCTAATCCTTGAATATAGTCGATAGGAATTAAATCGCCAAAATTACCATTTCCACTAATTCCCAAGGTTTCACATTCAAGTTGATATTCACCATCTTGTATTTTAGAAATAACAACATAATTTAATTCATTACAACTAAACCTTGAACCTATTGGAATATTAAGTGAAGTAGGTGTGAATATTCCTTTTAATCTTGCATAAGTTGCATTATAAGGTTCAATTCCCCTTTCTGCTACTCTTCTAACTAAATAATCTCTTTGTGCTGTATCTGCAAAAGTTTCTTTTAAAATTGTATCTAATTCTATATACATAAGTTGAAGTTCAACCGCAGCAGGTGCAAGTGCATCATAAATAATTGAACCTTCCCTTTTATCCATGTTGTCAGGTACTCTGTCCAACATTCTTTGCAAAATAACTTCATATGTAGTATCTTCATATGCCATTAGTAATTCACCGCCCTTTCTTCTTCTAAATCCCCATATATTGTATGCACACTAAATGTTACAAGTAATTTTCCTTTTTTAGAATAATCAAATTCAAAATTATCAACAGATTCAATTCGGTCATCTTGAATTAGTGCTTCGATGATTCTTCTTTCTATTTCAGGACAAATATATGAAATTGGTTCACCATATAAATCTAATGTTTCAATTCCATAATCCCATGAATAAATTATATATTGGTATCTTTCAGTATTTAATATCTTATAAATCACTTGATGCATTGCTTCTAATTCATTAACATGTCCATTGATGAATTTTTCAGTAAAAAACATTCTGTAATTTTCACTTTCTTGTGTTTCCACTTGAATTTCAGTTGTTAATATACTATTCATACTTGGTATCATCTTTTACACCACCTTATCTATAACAATATATTTTTGACCGCCTTGCATTCTTAACAAAAGAACTTCATCATCGATTTTTAATCCATTATGTATTATCATTTTTTTCTTTCCTGTAATTGAATGTGCATGTGTCAAATTTATGCTTTTTTGTGCAACTGTCATATTGTTGCTTACTTCGTTTGAAATGTTAACCTGTTCATTATCAGGATTTGGGGTAATTATTGCACTTGAATTAACTGATATATCACCATTAAGATTATGTGTATGATTTGCATTTAATTGTGTATCATTTGAATCCCAAGCAACTGTTACTTCTGTTGTGTAATCTGATACATTTCTTGTTAAAACTAATTGTGCAGAATGTAATACCATTTTTTGTTCAACATTTATTTCAAGTGGTGAAACACTTAAAACCTTTCCATACATTATTGCAACAGGTTTGGATGCTTCTACTGCTTCACTTGCTGCCTTTTTTATAGAATTCAATAAATCATTTATATCAAGCAACAAATTCACCCCCTTTAAGTGTTAAATCCATAAAATGTTCACTTTCTTTGAATGTATGTGTACATTTTTCTACTAACATCAATTTTAGTAATTGAACATCACCCAAATCTAATTTTACTGGTATCATGCAACCTGCTCTTACTCTTACATCACCAATCATATTTTTAATTGAAAGATTTCTTTGTTTTTTGTTATATAATTCAAGTAATGCATTTGCTTTTGTTTGTCCATTTTCACCATCTTGTAAAGTGTCATAATATTGAAGAACACCCCATTCATTTATTTTAGATGAATCTTTTGCTATGTAAACATCTCTTTTTCCTGTTTTTTCATTTTCTCTTGTTAATTTGATTTGGTTGTATGTTTCTTCATCAATTGTTAATTTATAATCATAATTTTCTGCTGTTTCTTCATCAATCAAGCAATCCAAAACCATTGATGCAATATTTTTTAAAGTAATTTTTCCAAAATCATCATATAAGACATATAATTCTTTTCTGTTTTGAACTGTTATATCAATTGCATTTTGAACCATATCAAATAAAGTCGTGTTTTCTTCAACCCTAGATGCTATCTTGAAACCAGTATTTTCAATTGTTCCTGTTTGCATTCTAAAATCACTTGCTAACATTTTTACAAGTTCACCTGCTGTTTTATTTTCATAAATATATGTGTCCTTGTTCTTGAAGTATCTTAATTGATCATATGCAGTAATAGTAATAATTTTGTCTTTATCTGTTTTTTTAGAAAAAATAAATCCAAAAAATATGTTATTATCATCTTTTTTTAATCTTACTGCATTACCTTCTGTTATATTTTTTATTGTGTCATCCATAATTATGTCGAATTTTAATTCACCTGGATAACTTTTTCTTTCAGTTTTCCAAGTAATATCCCCACTAATAGATGGTTGATATACTTTATCACCATTTTGAATAAGTAATTCATATGCCATAAAATACACCCCCATTTTTTAAACTGGGATTGTCAACACTTGTCCTGGATATATAAGATTAGGATTTTTTATTTTATCTCTATTTGCATTATATATCTTTGTGTATTGACTGCCATTTCCATAAAATTTTTTTGCTATATTCCACAAACAATCTCCCCTAACAACTGTATATGTTTTATTTTGTTGTTTAGGTGCTGGTGATGTTGTTGTTGCTCTTGCAGATGCAGGTGTTGGTGCAACTGCTACTGGTTTTTGTGTTGTTGGAAATTTTATTTTACAAATTTTTGTACCAAAATCTCTATATTGCTTTAATTTAAAAGTAATAACAACATCCATTCCTTCTTTTTTATCTTCTTTGATTGAATATTCTTCAAGGGAAACTTTAATGTTTGTGTTAAATAATCCTTTTCCATTTGGATATGTTCTTGAAACTATAAATTGAAATGGTTGTTGACTTGTTTTCAATTTTTCAATAGCTTCAAGAAAAGGTTTAGCATTTTGAAAGCCATTTTTATAAACTGCGAATGGATATTTAACATTGGGAATCATTGCATCAAATTCTATTTCTGTTAAACCTGCTTTTTTTAAGATGTTAATTTCACCTTCATTTATTTCAATTAAAGTTTTATTTTTGTTTTTAGTTTTAATTGTTAATTTTGAAGGTGTAACAGGTAATAATAATTTATCTAAATATACATAATACATTATTCATGCACCCCTTCCGCAGCTTTTTCCATGGCTTCATTTACACCATTTGCTAAATGGTCTACAACACCATCAATATCCATTTCATTGTTGATATTATTATTGTTTGTCATTTCAACTGTTATTTCAGCTGTTGTAAATCTATTTATTGTTTCTGTTTCTGCTAAATCTCTTAAATATTTCAAATCTTCTTCACTTACTTGTAAAGTGTCATTGATTTTACCTGTATTATTGGCTGTTGTTGCAGCATTGGTTGGTATACTATCCATGTTTAAACTGCTCATTGTGTCATCTACTGTACTTTTCAATGAATTTCCAAGATTTCCAATAGAATTTTCTATTCCTTGACCCCAGTTATAACCAGTATTCCAAGCATCACCATATTCCCATCTTTTAAGTCCTAAACTTTCAGAACTTAAATTCAATTCTTCTGCAACTTTTTCATATGAACCATTTCCATATTGATTTGCAACTTTTTCAACCATTCCACTTAAACCGCTTCGCCATCCTTGAACTGCACCAGCAAGATTTGAACCAAATACTTTATCAAGTGCTTTTGCAATACTTTCTATTACACCAAGGATACTATCTGCAAAATCACCAAAAAGATGAACAATTGCACCAATTGGGTCATTAAATAAATTTGCAAAAAAGTTTGCAAAAGAAATCCATGGATTAACCATTGCATTTACTACACCAAGAACTAAATCAAGTAATCCCAAAAATAAATTCCAAATAAATGCAACCGCAGTTGTTAATGCCCCAACAATTACACCTGTTGCACTAATACTTGAACCAGTAATTTTATTTATTGCAGCTATAACCAAATAAATAGCAGCTATAACTGCTATTATAATAATTAGTATCCAAGTTAGTGGACATGCAAGAAGTGCTGCATTAAATCCATATTGTGCTGCAGTAGCTGCAAAAGTTGCACCTGTTTGCATTGCAAGTGCTGCTGCATGTACAGTTGTTGCAATAGTTTTTGCAGTTGTAATTGCAGTTGAAATTCCTTGAATTGTGTTATATATCAACAAAGCACCATAATACAATGTTAATGCACCAACAATTCCTAAAATAATTGGTTCAATAATTGTCCAATTATTTCCAATGAATTCTGCAACTTGTTGTATTAAATTCACCGCTGGGGATAAAAATGCAATCATATTACTAGCTGCATTACCAACCATTGAAAGCACTTTTTCAATACCACTTCCAAGATTTTGTATATTACTTTGTATTGTTCCAAAACCAGCTTTTGTCAATCCTGCATTTATGCTTTCAATAAGTGAAGTAATTCCCCTTGTAACTGCTGATTTCATATTTGCAATTGAAGTTGCAAATCCACCAGTTGAATTTCTTGCTTGTTCTTCAAAACTTTGAAAACCATTTGCACCTTTTTCATTAAGTTGAATAAAAGTATCCATGAACTTGTCCATACTTACTTTACCATTTCTTAATGCTTCACCAAGTTCATTTGCACTTACATATCCCATTGCTTGGGCAACCTGTTTTAATTGGGCTGGCATCGCTGTCATTGCTGTTCGCCATTCCATCATATCAGGTTTACCTTTTGCATATGCTTGTGATAATTGTTCCAAGGCAGATTGTTGAACTTGTGTACTACCACCACCAGCAAGAATAGCATTGTTTAATGCTAAAAACATTTTTGTACTTTTACCAACACTACCATTTACACTTGTTAAATTTTGAACTGAACTTACTGCATCATTTAATGTGGTTGGAAGTCCTTTCAAATTTTCACTTAACATTTTAATTGAAGCATTTGATTGTTCTGTACTTATACCTAGGTTTGACATTACTTTTGGATAGTTATTCATAGTGTCTAATCTATCAATTGCACTTCCAAATTGATTTGATATTAAACCACCTATTTTTTGAATAATACTAAATCCCATTAAAGTTTGAAGTAATGAACTTGCTGAAATATTTGCAGCTTCAAATTTTTTTGGCATTTTATCACTTTCATTGTTTGTTTTTCTAATGTTGTCTTCCATTGCCTTAATTGAAGCATTTGCTTCATCAATTGATATTCTAGCAGAATTTATTTTTGAATCATCAAATGTATTACCAAGTGATGATTTAAAATCTTCAAAAACATTTAATGTTGAATCCAAAGCGGAAGTAATGGAATGTAATGGATATGACATTCTATCAGTCAATTCAATTGCTGTACTAATACTAGACATTACGATTCACTTCCTTTCACTTCTTTTTACCTTTATTTTTCATTTTTGCAGATTCTTTCTTTTCTTTTTCAGTTTTGATTTGAATTGCTGCAATTATAAAGGCTTTTTCATTATCATCTAAATCATTAAATTTTGAAGGAAGCCAATGAAATTTATGAAGACAGTAATAAGCATATGATGCTTCACTATCTTCATTTATTAGTTTTTTGCTTTTTCAACCTTTTCATTTACACCTTCATTGAAACCATTATATTCATTGATGAATTTACCAAAATCGTTATATTCACCAGGATTATCAATCATTTCTGTAAGTAAATCTTCTGGTGTCATTACACCATATGAATCTTGTAAAGTTTTATCATTAAGATTTGGTTCAACTATTGATGCAACCATCATTTTAGTTAATACTTTTGTTGAATCAATTTTACTTCTAAACATATTTGGTTTTCCTGGCACTTGTTCTTGAATTGTACATTCATCTGTTATTCTGTTTGTTTCTTTTGATGTAAGTGGTCTTATTTCCCATAATAATGGTTGACCCTTTTCATCAGTTAATGATTTTGTTGCTGCATAATGTGTATTTTCTTTCTTTATTTTATTTTCTTTTAAAAATCTGTTTAAATTTGACATTTCTATCAATTCCTTTCTTATGATATTAAAAAACACCCAAGTCTTATCAATATAAAATTTTTATATTATATAAGCCTTGGGTAACACTCTAATTATTATTTTTATAACATACCATCTAGTAGTTTGAATGTTTCAGGCATTTTGAAATCTTCAAAAGTTCCATCACAATCTTCATCTAGGTATTCACCATCAGCATCAAATTTTGCAAGTATTCCACCATCAATGTTACAATCTATGAAGACAACAGTTTGTCTTCCAACACTTGATGTTGGGTCTTCATTTGTAACTTGAATTTCAAAATATGTATCTTCGCCAGTATTCTTAAAGTTTTCAAGCATTTTTCTTAATACTGATTGGTTATAATGCATTGTGGCTGAAAAAGTTCCTTTCCAACCTGTTGATTTGTTTCCACTTCCTGGTTTACCAAGAATAGGTACTTCTGTTTTAGTTTTTTCAAATTGTGCTTCAAAGTTTATCATTTGCATAAAATTATAACGATTATTTCCAATTGTTATAAAACATTCAGCTAATTTTGCAGATAATGTGTCCTTTGCTTTCATTACAACATTATTAGACATTACAAATTCCCCCTTCCTATGCTATTTTTACAGTCATATATAATTGTGACATTGCATTGATTACTGTTATAACATCATTGATAACAACAGATGTTTTTGTATTTCCAGCTTCAACTGTTATATTTTCATCTGTGAAATCTTCAATTGCACCAATATCTTGCAATTGTGTATGATGTTTTACAATGTCTGTCCATAGACTTATTCTTCCACTTTCATTATTTGGTACATTTCCCAAATATTTTGTGTTGAATAATACTGCAATATCATTTGCAATTTGGTCTGCAACTCTAATTGTTTGGTTATTTTTGAAAATATCACATTTTGTTTCAGAAGTTGTAACAAGTGAATTTACATCTTCTAATATTCTAACTTCATTATTAACATTATGAAGTACCAATTTTCCAGCTTGAATTGCATCTTCTAATTGTGATTGTGTATAATCTGTGTTAACTTCGAATTCACCAGTATATATTTTGTTTAAACAAGTTTTATTGATAGCACAATTTGCTTCAATTCCTGTCATAAAATATACAATTGATGATTTATCAAAATTATCATCAGCCGTTACATCATTTATAACATTGATTACACCTTCATAATCAGCAGCAATATCATGTAAAACTGCTTGGAATTTTGCACCAACTTCATCACGCATTCTTTTTGTAAATGCAACTATTAAATTTTTAATAGTTGTTTCAGTTGTTGCAACACCCATAATATTGAATGTATATGATTCAATCTTGTCTAAATATTTTTGATAAGCTGTACCATTTACTTCTGAATTTGTTCCACCTGTTAAGGCTGTTCCTGCTGTAACTGCTAATGTTGCAGCTGATTTGAAATCAACATAATCATTACTTACAAGTGCTGCTGCATTTGCTACACCTATTTGTTCATCAACAATTACTGTTCCAAGAACTGTTTTGACATCCCATTTTGTATTATCATCAACATTTTTTGCGATGATTATTTTTAGGTCATTTCCCCTTGTTCCTGCATATTTTGCAGTTGCATAGGTATTTGATGCTTTTACACCATCACCATTTAATCTAAATGCATAAAGTATTCTTGCATTTAAGAATAAATCCCTTAAACCTTTCATTTTGTCATGTGAATAATCATAACCAAATAATTTTAAGGCATTTTTTTGGAAATCTGAATTTGTAATTTCAACTACTTTATTAGATTCACCCCAGTCTAAAATTAAAGGCATTGTAACAATACCCCTATCTGAAAGACCAGCATTTGCTTTATTAAGTGATACAAAATTTATATAAGAACCTGGAAGTATTTTGTTTTGTGCTGTAAATGTTCCACCACCTAGCATAATTAAATCACCTTACCTTTCTTGAATTTTTCAATTCTTTTTTGTGCTTCATCAATTGATACTTTTTCATTATCATTGATTACTACACTTATAATATCTTTATCATTTCTAAATAATTTTGAAGAAAGTAATTGTTTTTTATCAAAAACATCAACTTCTTTCTTAATTTCTTTTCCCATAACAGAATCATCCTTCCTTTACATCAGTAGTGTAATCATAAGAATCCATTGGTGTTGTTTTTTCTTCTATTTTATTAACATACATGTCATAATTTATAAAAAAATGTAAAACACCATCATCATATTGACCATTCATTTCTGTTCCCATTGTTTTACTTATACTTTTTTTACCTTCAAAAGTTTCTTCGATTTCAATATATTCCAAAATTAAATACATTTTTTCAAGTACCTGTTGACATTCCAATCTTTTTTCTTTTGAAGAAGGAAAATAATGAATGCAAAATTGATTTTTTCTAAAATACCTATTTTGTCTAAATAGATTATTTGTAGGATTTATACATACAATTGAAAAACAAGGTTCTTTAAGACCTTGTTCAATTTCTTCTGTATATATTTCATAATCATCACCAAATTCCTTATTGATTGCTTTACTGATTCCATCAATAATTTTATTTATCATGTGAAGCATTCCCCCAATAACTTTTTAATTTTATTTTCAAGAACCTTTGGTGTGATGACTTGAAGTTCTTGTTCTGATATTGTCATCATAAATCGACCTTCAACCCATCCTTTATGGTTTCTTGTTCTGTGTCCATATTCAACATATGATGAATATTCAACTGGGTTCGTTATCTCAATTTTATATACATCACCAACATGTTGAATTGTTAAAGAATCTGCATAACCTTTCGCACTTTGACTTTTTCCAGCTGTCCAACCCCTTCTTAATGTGCCACCAACTTTACCTGAATCACTTGGATAAACACCAACTGGTGTTCTTTTAATTACTTTTGCAAGTAATCTTGCTGCAAGTTCTTTGGCACATAATTCCATGAATTCATCAACTTTCTTTTGTTCAAGATTTGAAATTTTCTTTCTAAAATCTTTTAATCCATCAAAGTTGCATTTCCCATAACTACCCAATTATGCATACCTTTCATCTAATTCAAGTACAATTTCTTGATGTGTTTGATATATTGCAGGTTGACCACTACTTTTATAAACAGTTGTAATCCCTACAACATTAGTCACTTCAATTTTTGAACCTGGTTTTATTGTTATTTCAGGTGCAATAAATAATTTGGTAATTTGTATGATATTCGCTTTTATATCATCCTTGCTGTCTTTTGTAACAGTTTCAAATGATAATTTACATTTTTTATTTTCTACAATCTTGGTTTCTCTAAATCCTGTTGATTTATTTTCCTTTTTATATTTTTCTTCTTGAATGACATCACAAGTACAATCATATGTCATTTCAATGGCTTTACGAACTGCTACCACTTGATTTGGCGATAACATATAAAATCACTTTCACCACAATTTAATAAATATGAAATTAGTGCATTCAGCTTTGTTTCCAAAGTTTCTGAACCTTCACCAATTGCAAATGTAACATTTGTATCACCTGCTTGTACTTGTTTTATTGCCATTTCAACATCAAAACCATTTTCAGCATTTAATTGACCACTTTGTTTTTTAGAAAATAAAAATTCACCACAAATTCTATCGATTTCAATTTCTTTCAATTCATCAGGAATTTCAGAAATATTACATGAATTCTTAATATGATTTTCAACCTTTTGTATGCAGAAAGTTATCATCCATGAATCTGCTTCACTTGATTTATAACCAAGTGAAAGAAGTCTATTCAAAATTTGTTCAATAAATTTATCATCGACTTCTTTTTTATTGATTATTTTTACGATGCTTTCAATTATAGGTTTTAAATCTTCTTTTTTATCAGAATCATCCATATAATTTCACCATCTTTCTTTAACTACCCTTTTGAAATTATTCTTGCAATTGGAATAGCTTTATGATTTAAGTAACTTCTATTAGCAGCAGTTGTTTCACCTGAATGAACTAATTCCCAGTTTACACCATTCTTTAATTCTTCATCTGTTGGTGAATCTGATGCCATTGATTTCTTTGTGAAAGAAATTCCAAATGGTGCAAATACTTTTCTTTGTCTTACATATAAAGTATCTTGTCCACCATTCTTTTCTGGATTTCTTGACATTTCATATGGTACTTTTGCACCAATATTTTCATAGTTAATTGCACCATCACCTAAAACATAAGAAGTATATTTTGTATATGCTTCTTGTGGTGCTACATAATTTGGTTGTCCTTCTGTTCCACTTCCTTCAACTGCTTCAACTTCTTCTGTTGGCATATCATCATCAATTATGACTATTTTTCCATTCCATGCAGCTAAATCAAGTGGTCTTTCAATTCCTTCTGCATCTGTATATACAAGATGTTTTACTAATTTTAAATTTTCAAGGTTAGTTGCAACATCACTATGCATAAATACCATTGAAAATTTCTTTTTATTAGCACCACATGCTTGATTCATTGCAGAATTTAATGTTGTTTGACCAACTTTTGCTTCTTCACCTTCTTTATTTGTAATATCATAAGTATGTTTATTAACAAATTCAAGGTTTTTAGCACCTGTCATATTATAAATACCAGCTAATATTGCAAGTATTGTGTTTTGGTCTAAACCATCCAAATATTCAGCAACTTGGTCTTGAACATTATCCATGAAATCTTCATCTGCAACATCATCAGAGAAATCTTTTTCTACCCATGCTTTTGCACGACCAACAACTACTATTCCACGATTAAATGTTTTTGTGCTTGTAGCTGTAATATCTGTTTTACCATCATAATTTACTGCATCCCCATCTAATAATCCTTTCATTGCTATTTCAGCATAAACAGTACCATTTTGTGATGTAAATACACCCCTAATATCTTTACTTCCTTTTAATGCTTTTGATTTTTTTAATTCATTTGTTTTTAAGTTTGGTACTCTTGAATGTTCAACACCATACTTAAATGCTTTTTCATTAAAACTTTTTGAATCGAATTTTCCCATTTTAAATTCACCTTTCCCTTTCTTTGTATCTTGTAGGATACTATTTAATTAAAAAATTTTTATACTTCCGCTTCAGGGTGTTCTTCAAAATATCTTGCCCTTTCATCGTAAGTCATTTTTGACAAATCAACTTTGTCATCATCTGCATCATCAGTGTCACCTTTACCTGGTTCAGCACCTTTGATTTTAGTTTGCTTCTTTTCAGAATCAAATAAGAATTTGGTATCTTCACCTTTAACAAGTGCATCAATTTGGTCTTTTAATCCTTTTACAGAACCATCTTCACTTAATTCTGCTTTATCTAAATCTTTTAATAATGCTTTTACTGCAACATTATTTTTAGCTTTTGCAGAAGTAAGTGCAGCTTCTATTGCAGCATCAATTTTCATTTGTTTTATTTCAGCTGCATGTGCTTCATCTTTGGTTTTATTTTCAGATTGAAGTGTTTCAATTTGTTTCTTTAACTCATCAACATCACCTGTTGATTTTTTTAAAGTTTCAAGTTGACCATCTCTTTCTGAAACTTGACCTTTCAATGTTTCTATTTCAGCATTAGCATCTTTTAATTGACCTTGAACTGTTTCCAATTCGCCTTTGGCTTTTCCAATGTCAGTTGAATTTTCATCAAGTATTTTATCAACTGTTTCCTTGTCTTTAATTCCTAAATCTTCTAAAAATTTTCTTTGCATTTTTATCATCCTTTCTTCGCTTTTTCTCGTGGGTCGCATCCACATAAAATTTTGATATTGTTGTCTTTTCTCGACATCCAACCAGGTCATTTATGTAAAAATTGGCAATAAAAAAGAAATTACAAAATATCTTGCAATTCCTTTAAAATAGGCAATTTTTTCACCTTATATAATGCCCATATAGGCTTTTAAAATTAGTGAGTAATATAATTTATACCCTTATTTTTCAATGAATTCTTCACATTCTTCTTTTTCATTCCAAAATTTTGATGGAATACCTTTTTCATGAATTCCACAATAATTATTTGTAGTTTCTTTTTCATCTTCCACAACATAATCATGTTGAACACATAAATTATAATAGAAACATTTTTGACATTTACTTTCCATTTTTCAACACCCTTTCTAACATTTCATTTATATAATCAGGTAAAGTTCCACCCATTTGTTTTTTAGCAAAACATTCTGCAAAAAATTCATATCTATCAGTTGATGCATAATAAGATATATTATATATATCATTATTTTTTATTGCTTTATAATATGTATCTACCACATAATTACATTTTTGCCAACATTCATTTGAATCAAAGAAATCAAAGTTTTTATTGGCTCTTGATTGATTGACTTGTCCAAAATATTGGTCAGCAACAACATGACCATATTCATGTGAAATTGTTGCTTTAATTGATTCTAAATCAGAATAAGAACCTGATATTGAAAAACAATTATATTTCTTTTGTTCTTCTAATCTTTTTATTCCTTTTTCAATTGGCTTTTGTTTATATTTCATATTACCAAGATATTGTTTTAAATCTTCAATTTGTTTATCACAATCTTTAACCCAATCATCACCAGTCAATGCTGTTCTATTTGCTTTATTAAAATGTGCAGTATTGATTGAAATACCTTGATAATTTCCTTGTGCTGCTGCACTTGACATTGTTTTATTTCTAACAAATATTTCATTATTTAATGGATATTGATTTTGTAATTTATCTAATTGCTTGAATGTAGCATTTATTGATTCAATATTTCTAATTTTATCAATATCAGAATCTTTATAATTATTATAAACATATTCTTTTGCTTCATCCATTGTTTCAAAATCTTTCCATTTACTTGATTGATTTGTTTTTATTTTAACATCTTTTACTTCATTTTTCAACTTTGATTCTTTTGGTGATATATCTTGAACATGTTTATTATACCAATCTTTGTATTTCACATCACCTTCAACATAATATGTTTTTCCATCTTCATCCCTTGCTGCTCTTGTATCTTTAATATCATAATCATCATTAAAATGTGGTACTGTTGTTGACCTACAATAATTATGAAATGGTGGTGCTGTTACACCTGGTTGATAATCGTTCATTTTATAAACTTTTCCATCTTGTTCTTGACATATTGAAGATGTATGTGAATCAAGTGTTGCCACAATTTCATATTCTTCAATATCTAAATCTTTAAAACAATCTTTTTGTGCTAAACTTGAAAAATAGGCACTTTCAGTCATAACCAAATTACCTGCTTGTGCTTTTGATGTATTAAATTTTTTTGACATATATTTTATAACATTATCAGGTGATTTTCCTTGAACACACATAATTGTTAATTGATTGTGTAATTCATTTATCATTTTAGTTTTATTATTCCATATTCTTTCACTAAAATTCTTTTCATCAACTGCCCATGGTTTAGATACTATCTTTGACAATTTATTTTCATCAATAGTTCCTATATTAAAACCAACATTGAAACCCTTTTGCATTTCAAACATTGTGTGATAATAATTATTAGTATATGTATTTGATGTCATTTTATCAACTTCATCAAGTTCATTACCAAATAATTTTTCTAATGATTGTTGGGTTTGCAATTTTAATGCTTCAAGTCTTGAAATATGATATTTTGCAGATGCATTTTCCAATTCTTTCATCCATAATTCATTTATTTCATTTTCTTGACCATATTTAATATATTCTTGCACATCCCATTTGAATTCTTTTAAATCTTTACCATCTAACCACTTTTTAGCATCTGATATTGTAATTTGATTGTTATTTGCAAATCTTACATACCAATTATTGATATTTCTTTCTATTTCCCTTTGTGCTTGTTCAAATGCTTGTTCAATATGTGAATATGTTGTTAATGCATCTTTATGTGATGCTTTTTCTAATTGTTCAAATCTACCTTGCCAATAGTCACTATTCTTCATCGCCATCTTCTACATCACCACCTTTATTATTTGGTTGTGTTTTGGATGGGTTATTATTATCAAAAGGAAATGGGTACATTTCCATATTTTTTTTCTTTTCTTCTTCAATTCTTTCAAGTTCAACATTAACATCATCAACCCATGGATGATTTGCAAGTCTTGATTCAAGTGATAAGTCTTGTGAATTGTTGATATTATCAATAATTTCTGATTCTGATATAAGCATATCACGGTTAAATATAATTTCAACATCTTCATTTTCAAAATTTCCTTGTGATGTATTTGCCAAATGGCAATTTACAAACCATAATAATTCTTCAAATGCTGCTTGATATTCAGTTTCAGTTCCATTTGCATCAAGGTCAATATCTGAAAAGATTGATTGAATATTCATTTGATTTGGATTGTTTCCAAGTCTATCATCTTTTGCATCATACCCCCTAGCATTTTCAATTATTGCTTTCTTGAATATATCCAAAATAACTTTGTAGTTTTCTGAATTTACTTCAATTTGTAATGTTTTTAAATCACCTGCTGCACCATCAACTGTTTTTACTTTTACTGCACCATATTGTGCTAAATTCTTTCTAAATTGTGCAAGATTTTGACCATCATAATTGACTAATACTAATATTGTATTTCTAATGTCTTCTTCCATTTGATTTAAGAAATTAGATTCAATTAAATTTAAACCATCTTGTAATGATTTTAATTTTTTAACCAAAGGAATTTCTTTGCTATTATACTTAAATGGTATTAAAGGTATTTTTGTCCAATTATATCCTTGAATATTACCTTTCACATCTACTATTGTAAAGTAGTTTTCAAAAGGTTTCTTTAAATCAGGAATCAATTTTCCACCTTCATATATAAAATGATAAATTCCATCTTGATTATATACTTCAACATGGTCAATATATTTCTTTTTCTTCTTTTCAACTTTAATTGTTACATATAACCTTATTGCATAATCAAGTTCTGTGTGTTCTGTATCTTTCCAAATTGGTATAATTTCATATGGTTTGAATCTCTTAAAGGTGAATTTTCCATGTTCATCATAATAAATAAACATCCAACCAATACCTTCATTCAATGAATCTTCACCAATATTTTTTAACAATTTTCTAAATTTCTTATTAAATATATCTTTTAATAATTTGGCATATGTATCATTGTTAGTCTGAATTGAAAAAGGTTGTCCAAGCAAGTAATTGTTCTTTTGGTCAACCATCTTCTGATACTGATTATCAACTATTCTGTTATTTGGTAAATTATCAATTTCTTCAAGTTTACCATCTTGTCCAATTACAGTTCTTTTTCTTTTTAAAATATCATGTTTTCCATCATAATACTTTTCACCAGTTATCATCCATTGTCTTTTCTTTGATGCCATAAAATCTTTAATTTCATTTATAACATTTTCTTCATCCAAGGATAAATCTTCATTGCTTTCTTTTATAATTGTATCCCTTTTGAATCTACTGAATAAACCTTCAAACATGTCATTCACCCCCTTTCATCTCAAAACCTATTCTATTTTTTGGTTTTGTCTTATCTATTATAAATTTATCATGTTGGGTTGCTATTTCTATATAAACACTTTTATAATCAATTTTTTCTACTTGATTCACAACTTTTTCAATTTGTTTGATTACTTCCATCTTACACCTTCCTTTAATCAAAGCTAAATGTATCACCTTGTCCAACTTTTTCTGCAATTCCTGTTGTAGCATCAGGTGCATCATCGTGTGGATTTTTACCTTCTTTTTGATACCTATTCATAGCATCATAGTAATCAGGAAATCTATCAGCCCAGTTAACAGGAAAATATATATGATTCATTACCCATGTTGAATTTGATATAATTCTTGATATTTTATTTTTACTTTGGAAGAATGGATTTATCATACATCTATTTGATTGGAATTTTTCCAACAATAAAGTTTCAACATTTCTTGCAAATCCACGACCACCATTATTTGATTCAATATCTGCTTCATTAACACCATCTTCAAATAACATTTTTGCGACTGCTGGTTCTGTAATTTCCATTCCATCTTTGGTATATATAAGGTTTATAACATATGCTTCATTATTGTATTTAACATAATCAATACTACATAGAAAGTCATCACCTGTATCTGCTGTATCTGTATAATTCTTAACTTTGGTGTATAGTGGATTACCATTTTCATCAGTTGGTAATTTGGTATATGTTTTAAATTTGGTGTATAATCTACCTTTTAAATCCATTGGTTCTTGTTGATAGTTAGCTGCTGCAATTTCTTTTGACATTGATTTTGTTTTTACATCATAACTTCTTTTTGAAAGAATAGCATCACAAAGCATTGTTCCATCATTTTGTAATGCCTTATATGAAATATGTCTTACTTTCATACCAAGTGCTTTAAAATGTCTTAATGCTCTACCTGCCAAATCATCATTATGCCATCTAGTCATTACAATGATAATTTTTCCACCTTCTTCAAGTCTTGAAAGCATTGTGTCTGTAAACCATGTCCATTGTTGTTCAAGTACATCAGCATTATTTGCTTCAAGTGAAGATTTAATCAAGTCATCTATAATCATAAGTGTTGCACCAAAACCTGTTGCAGTTCCTTTTGGTGATGTTGCCAAATAGTTATTATAACCATTTTCAAGTGACCATTTATTCATTGCACTATCACCATATTTAATTGTTACACCTGGGAATATTTCAGAATAAACAATCTTGTCTTCATCACCTTTTCCTTCAAGTATTGTATCCCTTACACCTTTTGAAAATGTTGTTGATAAAGATTCATTATATGAACCCATCATTATTTTTTCATTTTGATTGTTACCCAAAGCCCATTCAACAAAACATCCAACTGTTCTTGACTTTCCATGCCTTGGTGGCATATTAAGAACCAAGACATCTTCATCTGATTCATAAAAATCTTGAAAATCATGACACACACTAACTAAAAAGCACCTGTCTTCTTTATAGAAGTCAGGTGCTTTCAAATTACAATATGAAAAGAATTCTTTTCTTGCTAGTGCTTTTTGAATTTCTGTTAAATCAATGTTATTTATTGTTTGTTGCATTTAATTCATCCTTTTTTACTTTTGCTAATGCCTTTAATTCTTCAACAGTTAAATTGTTATATGGATTTGGTACATTGTTATTTACAATGACTGGTTGATTATTCTTAAACATTCCTAAATGTTGACCAAGTAAATGTAATGCTTCAACTTTATTACATTGTTCAATTGCAATTCCATGCTTTGTATTTTTTATTGATGAAATTGCTGCTTTTTGGTCATCTGTTAATTGTTTTGTATCTTTAAGGATGATGTCTTGTTCATAAACATCACCTTCTTCATAAACATATTCTTTCTTTTTATCATCCCAGTATCTATGTTTTATTGGTCTTGTAACAACTTCAACATAATCTGTGGCATTACTAAATGCTATTTTTGCAAGTTCTTGAACAACTCTATCTTGTGTTATCTTTGTTCTGTCTTGAATGTCCTGTTGCTCAATTGCAATTTGTTCCTGAACCTTAACATTTCTTAACAATCTACTACTTGCTGCATTAGCAGCTTCATCGCTCTTACACTTTGGGTATGCTGCTTTATAGGCTCGTGTTGCATTCAAATCAATCAAATATTCATCAATGAACTTCTGCTGTTTTGCTGTTAACTTTTTTGATTTTTTGTTATTTTCTTCATCATTTTTGTTACTTTTTTCATTATTTTTGTTCAAAGTTTCTTCATTTTGGTTAACTTCTGACATATTTTTTGCAACACTTCCTTTCTTCTCAATGTAAAAATAGACACATTGCTGTGTCTATTTTTAATTATCTATTATACATGATACTACTTTTAAATATGGCATACAAGGGCATTAAATGACAAGGTGTGCCATATTAAAGTGAAAATGGAACTTCTATGTTTTCAAGTGCTGAATCATGAAATCTATGTATTTGCCTTGGTGAATAATGCATTTTATCACATATTTCTTCCCATTGGAAAAACATTAAGTATCTATACTTTAACACTAATTTTTCATTTATATTTTCAAGTTTATTTATAACATCACGAATTTGTTTTTTTAATGCAATTAGTTGTTCAATTTCATCATGAATTTCATTTTCTAAATCAACAATTCTTGCAATGATATTTACAATTTTATCATTAGTTGCACTTGTTTGAACTCTTTCTTGTGTCATATCACCTGAAATTGATTCTGACAAACTTCTTAAATTTTCAAGTTCTTCTTTATCATTTTCAATCAATTCATTAAGTTTATATGCTTGTCTTAAAAATTGTTTCGCATTCATGTTTATCATCACCTGTCCTTTCACCTTGAACCTTGAACCTTTACCTTGAACCTAAAATTTTTCTTATTTTTCAATACTTTTAAAAATAAATTTTTAAATTTTGGTTCAAGGTTCAAGGTTACTTCTATATTATTTATTTTTTATAAAAACATTAAAATTTGTTAATTATTTTTTATCATATTGTTATTAAGTTAATAATATCTTGAACCACCTTGAACCAATCTGCTACAACTATTGATATTACTATGTTTTAGTCAGTTCAAAGTGAATGTAAATTACCTTGAATCAACCTTGAACCGTTCATCTACCGTTCAATACTGTTTAGAACTGTTCAATTTTTGTTAAATTTTGATAATAAAAGGTTCATTTTTGTTATATTCTTTTATCAAATTGTTATAAATTTTTTGTAATGTATCTGTATTCCCTTCAACATTATCTTTAATTTGTTTTGCCCTTACTCTACAAAATACTTTATAGTAGTCAACAGGCATATCTATGAAAACTCTCTGTCCAATTTTAGGTATGTAATTTGTTCTTCTTTCATCTGCATAATGTGCTGCTTCATCAACACAATGTTTCATTTCTTCACATTCTCTTTTGTGAACTTCCATCATATAATCAAATTTTTCTTTTAAATCCTGATTTTCTTTTTTCATTTTATCCATATCAGTATTCTTTAATGTTACTATATCAGCTTTGAAAAATACTTTGAAGAAATCTTTCATTTTTTCTTCATTCAATTCAACTATATAATTATGGCAATCATCATAATATCCACAATTTAATAAATTTTTAATTTCTTCTTCCATAGCAAATTCCTTTCTAAACATTCTTTACTTTTGATGTGTACATATCAGCAGTATGGGTAAATAATACAGTTTCGTATTTTCTTATTGCTTTATCATAATTATCCCATTGGTCTTGACCTTCATAAGCACCCATATGGAATCTAATACACAACAATTCTTCTTCTGTTAGATTTATAAATTGGGATAATAACATAATTGATTTATCTGCATGTCCTTTTAAAATACAATCTTGATTATATTCAAAATGAATTTCTTTACCTTTAACATCACCAGTTCCCATCATTATTTCCCCTGGTTCATCAACAATAGTAATATAATTATCAATTTTGCATAAATCATGAAACATTCCTATAATATAAGGACTTTCAGGTCTTGTCCATTGTAAGTTTAATCTTTGGGTCATATCCAATAATACTTGTGTTACTTCATATGAATGGTCAAATAATCCACCTTCATATGCACCATGATATTTTGTACTTGCAGCTTGGGTAAAGAATCCATTTTTTATTAACCAATCATAAAATTCTTTTGAAATTTTTTCTTTCATCAATCCATCAAATAGTTCAATTCTTCTATTTGTTGTCAAATTTTTTTCATACTCTAACATTTTAATAATCCCACCTTTTTTCTTTATTTTTATTATCTATACTTGATAACATATCTGTAAATGTTATTGATAAATTATCAGTTCCATTTGCTTTTTGTTCTAATGTATAACCTACCATAATATAAAATTGATTATTAAATTTTATTATAAATTCATTTCCATCTATCAAGCATGGTGGGCTTGTTCTAAAACCTAATAATTTATATAACAACTTAATCAATAATTTTTTCATAATTATTTCCTTTCTATGGTATATAAAACAATATGTAAATTGGATTCAATCTGTATTCTTTACCATCTTCAATTATTGTTAATACTTTATTTTCTTCGATTGCTTTATCTAATTCTTCTAATGACCTTATGTTTTTGACTTCCACATTTTTATATGTGCATTCATCATCCATTGTAACAATACTAGATATTTTAATTGATTTGTTTTCTTGCCATGTTTTAAATGAAATGATTGAATCCCATAAATGTTGTGTGTTTCCATCAAAACAAATTGCCCTATCATCAACATATATAAGTGCTGGTGGTTTTTCTTTTTGTATTCTATCAACTTCAATATCATATTTATTTAACCATTCAGTCATTTCTGTGATTCCTTGTTCTGTTGAACATCTTGTACTTACAATAATAACTTCATAATTTTCTTTTCTTAATTCATCAATAATAGTTTTAATTCCTGGAACTGGTTCATCATAAATTGAACCATCTTGCCATCCTTTACTATATTTATGTATAACACCATCAAAATCAAATACAATTGTTTTCATATTTATTTTCCTTTCTAATCATTACTACTTGATAAAAATGTAATCATTGCAACAATAAATCCCCATGTATATTGCCAATCAATTGGTATATATTGATTTATAATTGCACCAATTATGCAGCATAATATTATTTTTAAAATAGTCATATTTAATTCCTTTCTATGCAACTGAATCAGCAAATGCAATTGCCATTCGTTTTGCATCTTCCAATGTTTCGGCTTTGAAACCAACTGGAAGTGATAAGTTTTTATCAGGATGTTCTTGTAAATATTCATCTGTGTAACCACTTGATGCACAACATGAACCTTCTTTTACTACATCGCCAACCCCAAAACCAAAGATTGCACGATGTGACCATCCATACCATTTTTGTTCTTTTTCATTAAATCCTATTGAACACACTTTATTATTGTTATATGTTTGGATTTGTGACAATCCGTATTTTTCAACATACATTTCAAAGTCTTTTAATGTTCCAATATATTTATCATCCTTGTTATACACAAATATCATTTTTATTCCTTGTGATTCTTCAATTTTAATTTTATATTCTTCTAATATTTTTGATTGTATTTCCAACCTAATTCACCTACTTTCATACTAATTGCTTGTACTTCTTTCACATTTAAAATTGGATTTCGCATTCTTTCATAATGTTTTCCATAAGGTGTTGTACCCTTTTCATATCCACCAATTTGAATCCTTTGACAATTCATCATAAATATTATGAACATTGAATAATATGTTCCATTTATTACTTTTTCATCTAAATATTCAATATATGGCTCATCTTGTGTAATCCATTCATTTGTTTTTGGTTCTTCACCTTCTTTGAAGATGTTATGTTCATGTTTTTTATATCCTATTTCTTCAAATACTTTATCTGCTTCACTCATTTGATTTTCCTAAAAGTTTTTGTCTTATACTTAATAAAAAACTTCCTTTCTGAATTTCATCAGATATAATATCTTTTAAGCCTAATTCATTTAAAATTGTTTCAAGTTGTTTTAATTCTAAACATCTATTCTTTACATCTGCTTTTAATGAGTTCACAAAAACTTCTTTTGCTAAAACATGTGATTCATTACTTAAATCAAATGTTGGATATGTATTAAAACCATAATTACAACTTTCAAAATAAATTTCACCTTGATGAATATATATTTGCATTTTTGCTTCACCTTGTTCTACTTGTAAGCAATATTTTAATTTACCATTATTTGTTTTGATTGTTTCCTTTATTTTCATATCATTCATCTTCTTCACCATCTGCTAAAACACTACTTGCTGATACTGCCATTGGTGGAAGTGTTTCACCTTCCTGTTGAATGTATATTTTTCCTGTTTTCTTTACTTTTTCAAGTTCTTCATCTGATAGCTGCCAACATGTTTCTATTGCTGGTGTTTCATCTTCATATTTATACTTTGTACCTGGTAAATCAAAGCAATCAGGTCTTTTAAAAATTGTATTTGTTGTTTTTCTTTTTATAGGTTTCATATATCTTCCCTACCCTTCACAATAATCTTTTATTTCTTTAATATCCACATCATTTTCATCCATGGTTTCATTGAAATCATCTTGGGTGTTTTCTAATGTTCCCAATATTATTCTTAATTCTTCAATCTTATCTTCAACATTAGTTGTATTTTTGTTATGTTTTTCATTTAATTTTAATAAGTCTTGTTGATATTCCATATCTTTTTTTACTTGTTCTATACTTCTTTTTAAAGATTCATCATGCTCATAAATTACTTTAATTAAGTCTTCTTTTTCCATTAGTTTTCACCTTGCCTTTCTTGTTTTATGATTTCACACATTAGGCATATTTTTTGTGTTCCATTTGTTTTCCATAATGTGAATCTATGACAAACTGGACATCTGTGTTTTGGTGTCATTCCAGTTAATTGTTTTATTTTTTCTTTATCTTCTTTATCTCTTAATTTTTTTGCAAAATTTGACATGTTTTTATACCTTACCTTTCTTCAACTGGGCTTCAATTGTTTTTAATGATTTTCTGCAATATCCATAATCCCAATTATTTTTATATTCTAGTTGTTCATATCCCAATTTACACCAACTTGAATATTCGCCATCCATATCTTGTGAACATCCTAACGCTGGACAATCACAACATTTCATAAAACTTCACCTTCTTTTAATTTTTTAAATATATGTACTATTACATCAACTGTCCAACCATCACCAATAACATCAGCAGATTGATTTTTTGTAAGCATTTTAGTATATCCAATTGGTAATGTTTGCCCTTGTTCCAATTCTTCTGTTGTTAAAAATCTGCAAAAATCTTCAAATTCAATCAATCCTGCATTTTTCCATCTATCTTGTCTACAAGTTATACAATTGATTTTTGTTGCCTTTGTTACATTTGGACAACTTCCATTCTTACCATCGCCCCACATCTTGATTCTTGATGGTGTCTTATTAACTTTAAATTCTTTGCATTTTTCATGGTCTTTGCATATATAATCTTGAAAGTTTATTTTTTTTATCTTCTGGAATTGTCACATTTGGAATGTTTGTCCAATAATATCTATTACGATTTTGATAACTTACCAAATTAGAATTTATCTTGATAGGTTCTACACCTAAAATGTTACTAATTAAATTTTTATCGTTTTCCTTCATGTTAGCGACATTTTCTAATAAAAAATATTTTGGTTGTAACTGTTTCAAAATTCTTACATATTCATAAAACAAGCTACTTTTCTTACCATTCAAACCTTCCTGATTTCCATTATTTATAACATTTGCAATTGATAAATCTTGACAAGGACTTCCACCAATTAGTAAATCAATTTTTTCTAGTTTCGTTAAATCTAATTGTGTTACATCCCCTAATTGAATTGTATTAGGAAAATTAAATTGTGTACATTTAATCGCTGATTCTTTTATTTCACTTGCATAATATTTGTCAATCTTAATTCCAGCTCTTTTAAGTGCTAATTGACCACAACTTATACCATCAAATAAACTTAATACATTCATTTTAATCCACCCACCTTACAATCCAAGAGTTATGGAAAAGGTTGGGTTCATAGACTTTATAACCACTATTTTCTAGTCGTTTTATGTTTATTGGATAAATTATTGAAAAGTGTTTTCCTTCGTATCCTTTTTGTTTGGCTTTTTTTATTCCATATAATATTGATAAATATTGAATTATTATCTTGAACATTCTCATACACCTTCCTTTTCTTTTACTTTTTCCCATTCAAATTTTGAATATTTGCATTTTGCTTGATGTTCTTTTCCAATTAGTCTTCCGCTTCTAGTGCAAATCTGATACCACCATAAAATATCAGTTCTATATCTTACATACATTATCCAATTTTTAATGAATGGGTTATATGTTATTTTATTTACATGAAATTCTGTTTTTGGCATATCAATTCCCCCTTATCTTTTGTATTTTATTGACCTTCTGCTTTCACAAATATTCTGCATTTTTTACCTTGTATTTTTTTATCAATAATTACAAAATTAAAATATTTTTTTACTTGTTTTGAAAATTCACCGCTTGATAATTCTTGAAGACTATTTCTGATACAAAATTCTTTATATTTTTTATAAACTTCATTTGTTGGTTCATTTTCAATGTTGATTTGTTCCGCTTCACATTCCTTAAAGAAACCTATAATTGGATTATTTGTTTCTTCATATTCAGTCAATTCATTTTCAATTTTTACTGATGTTGTGAATTGTCTATTCAATAGCACCCTTTTCAATCCTGCTATTCCTAAATTTATTAAATATTCAATTGATTCTTGACTTTGAAGCGAATCACCTATGAATGGTTTAAAGTTTGGATTATCAGATGTAAATTTTGCATTGAATGGTACAATTACCAATCTTCTTAAAATTGCACTTGAATCCCTTCCTTTTCCAATTCTAGGAATAGCATTTGCACTAAATACCAATTTCACATATGGTTCAAAATCAAATTTTGGTTGTCCTTTTTGTTCTGCATCTATTGTTTCACCTGTTACTATCTTCTTAAATTCCGCAGCATCTGTAATGAATTCATCTGATATATCATCACCAATATTTGCTAGTTTTCCAAACAACATGACTGTTGAAAATCTATCATTTAACTTTTTCAAATCAAGAACAGAAATATTCTTTTTCCCTAACATTGTTTTTATTAAGTTTAAATATGTACTTTTACCATTTGAACCTGAACCAGTTAAAATAAATGCTTTTCCAAGTTCATTTCTTCTGTACATGCAATAACCAACTAATTCTTCAAGCAATGCCCTTATTTCTTTGTCATCACATGCTATATTATTTAAAACTTCATCTGTTAATTTGTTATAAGCATGTGGGTTATAATCCCAATCAATTTTATTTGTAATCACATGTTCAGGTGAGAATTGGAAAAATTTATCTTCTGATATGTCATATATCCCATTTCTAAATGCAATTAAATTTGCTGATGCTGGTTTTGTACTTTCTCTTATCATAATATCCAAATATGACATTACTTCTGTTCTTTTGGCTCTATTTAATTGTGGTATATGTTTTATCATTGCTGATTCAATTTCAGCTTGTCCAGCAATATATATTCCATCTTTATATAAATGCAATTGATTGTTTATTCTTGTGATATGATGGTTGTTTTTTAAGAATATTGCAAATTTATCAAATAAGAATGTTGCCCCTTTGAAAAATACTGGTTTTGCAAATGCTTCATCACGAATTATGACATCAACTTCATCATCTGTTAATGGTTCTTTCAAAACATATTTATTTATAAGTTTTATTGTTTCCCTTGCTTCTTCTTTTGAAAAATCATTGCTTTGTAAAGTTAATATATAATTGAACAATGCTTGATTTCTTCCATCACCTGCTGTCATATTTAAGAAATCCATTGTTGTTTTTATTGGTAATAACCATTTTGGAAGTTCCATTGCTTCTTCATTTTCTGCTTTATCATATAAAATTAGTCTTTCTTTATTTTTGAATTTTAGAATTGAATATGCATTTCTTTTTCCAATTTTTATATCAGCTGTGATTCCCAAAGCTAATGTTGCATGTGTTCGATTACTTTCAACTAAAACATTTTTAAATAAAAAGTGCTTTCCCCTAGTTGTTTTATATACTCTACATTTAAGTTTTAGGTCTTGAACAATTTTAAATAATATTTCACTTTCATCAAAATCATCAATATCTATCAGTATTGTGTCTGTTGCAAGAATACCTGCAAATTCAGGTAATGATTGAACCTGTTCATAATTTTTGAAATCAGTTCTTCCTTTGAACTTTTCAATGCATTTCTTGTCTTTGGTTTCAACATAACCTTTAAAGAACATTTTTCAATCACCCCTTCCGTTTTATTTTTTAATCATTTTATTTACACATCTTGCATGTGCATAATTTTCATTTGTTGCTGTTTGACAATATTCAAAATCTAAATTTTCAATATCATATTTGGCTATTGTTTCACCACATATTGAACAACTTATTCTTTCATCATCTTCAAACATTTTTAATAATTTATTTTTTACTTCTTTTTTATCTACTACCATGTTTACATCACCCCAAAATCTTTCAATCTTTTTGCTGCAAGGTCAACATACCATGCTTTATCTAATTTTTTTGGAACTTTTACATCATTTACTTCATCGTTATAAATAAAACAATGTTCAGGTGAATTTGATATTTTTGCTGGTCTACCTGTTGTTGCATGTATTTTGGTAACACCTTTATCGTTTTCATCAATTGATGCAAATATCCTAATACATTTTTCTTTGATGTACTCATCACCATGTAATATATGTGTATATTTACTTGATATTTTTGTAACCAATTGAAATTCTTTCAAATCATTGCAATCATTGATTGTTTTTTCTATTGGTACATTATGAACCATATATTCAACTAATGCTTTATTGATGATTGGTAAATCATAATCAAGATTATTTAATTTCTTAACATACGCACCTTTGGATTTGTATTTTCCATTAGCATCAACGATTATGTAATTATTAACATCTTTTTGAAAAACTTTTCTGTATTCATCAAATTCTAATGTTAAATGTGTTCTTTGTTCCCATTCATAAGCAATATCATCAATCAAATCAAAATCTTCATAATTATTCATTTTTACAAGAATACCATCAGTATTTGATTGAATTATTTGACAATGTGGTTCTAATTTTTCAATCAAATCTAATAATAGTAATTGACCATATACACAAACCCTATTTGCTTGAAGTGGGTCATATAATCCATTATTTTTATCTTTCATTACACCATATGTTGAATTTAATACTAATTTCAATGGTGCTTGTAATGGATTCTTTTCTTTTTTATATTTAAGTCTTGTATGGTAAATATCTTCATATTTTTTAGGGTCTTTCATGTTTCTACTATGTAAATTGTATTGAATCATTAGTGATGGATATAGTGATGCAACATCCATATTTAAAAAGTAACCTTCACCACTATATTGTGGAATAGCACCATGAACACCACCCCAACCAAATTGATGTGGAACACCTGCAACCATGATGTCTAGTTGATTCTTTTTTCCATCTTTTTCATAGCAACGATTATCTAAATTTTTATACCAATCAACAACTTCTTTATATTTTTCAATTTTTAATGTTGATGGAAAATCAATGTCAAATTCATCATCATGTTCTTTTTGTGTAGCTTCTAATATTATTGCAGCCAATTGTGATTTTGTTTTTGAAATCAATGATAGATTTAATGGTTTACCTTGACAAGCTAATTTTACAAGCCCCATACATGCTTCAAAGTCTTCTTTTCTTTGCAAAAACACTTCAATTGTTTGTTCAACATCATGTCTACAATACTTTATAGTTTCTTGAATTTCTTCATCTGTCAATTTTCTATCTATATCAAAAGGAACTGATGATTCCTTAATGTTATTTCCCATAAATCCTTCAAACGATTTCAACCCCCTATCAATATTTGACATTACATCATAATTATTAAGTGGTATTCTTCTAAATAATGAAGAAAATTTCCATCCTGGATTACCTTTCAAAATAATGTAATCATTTATTCTTTTAGGGTCAAAACCACAAAGGATGCCTTTTAGAATGTATTGGTCATAATGTCTTGAATTGAAACCAACCCAAATATTATTGATATTTTCATCATAAATTTTTTCTAATTTATTAGAATCGTTAATAATAACATGTTCTTTCTTTTTATCCATATCAATAATGACTACCAACCAATCTTCTTTGAAAACTTCAAAGTCATAAAATAACATTCCTAGTCACATCCTTTCTTTATTTTTTTGGGGTGATATTTCACACCCCATCATATATTCAATTAGTCTTCTAATGTGAAAACTTCTGTAATTTCATATTTGCTGAAATCACCTTTTCCTTTTTTATAATCAAGTGCAAATTCAAAGTTATTATCAATTGCTTCAAATACATCCATGATTAGATTTCCATATTGTTTGAATGTTTTAAATTCAATTACTGGGGCATCTGCACCCATTTCTGAAACCATCATTCTTAATAATTCATTTACAATATGAATTTGGAATCCTTGTGTAATAACTTGGTTCATGAATATTATTGAATTTTTGTATTCACCATCTGATACTATCTTGAACCAAATTGAAACCATTGGGTCACCTTTTGAACTTGCTTTTAATTCCATTTGTTGAACTGCAACTTCATATTCACCATGTGGCACTTCTTTAAAACTTGCTTGTCCACCATTTTCTGCTGCTTCCGCAACATCTTTTGCTAGTCCTTCTGTATCAACTTCTTTATCCCATTTATCAAATATATTTTTTTCTGACATAATTTTTCACCTATTTTTAACCTTTCTTTTCTTCTGTTTTTAAATTTTCTGCTGCTGATTTATTTGCTTCTTCATAAACTTCTAGGAATGTGTCATAATCCAAATCAATTTCATTTACTGATGTTGTTAATCTTCCACCACCAAATACAACTTCATCTGATTTGAACGATAAGGTTCTTTTATTATCATCAGCAATTATTCTTGCAACCATGTCAACCATACCTGCAACCTTATTTGCTGCTTTTTCTTGAAGATTTGGTTTGATGGCTGTGATTTTATCACCACCCCTTTTTGTAATATCTTTTGATGCATCTTCATGTGATATTAGAATTATGTTTTCATAGTCTAAATTCATAAGTCTTTTTAATGTTGATAAAAATTCAGTTCTTACCTTATCCCATGCCCTAAAAGAATCATCACTTTCATGGGTAATTCCCATTTGGTCATACATGTACAATCTACAATGTTCATATGTATCTTCAAGTAAGTCAACGATAATTGTTTTGAATGTATTTTCCTTCTTTTCAAGTTCTGCAATTGCTTCTTTGAATACTTCCCAAGCAAATTTTCTTTGTGTCATTCTTCCTGTAACTTTTACTTCATCCCTAATTGGAATAAATGGTGCATCAACAAATTTAATATTTCCATCTGTATTAAGCATCAATGGGTCAGGAAATTTGTTTGCAAAAGTTGTTTTTCCACTAAATGGTGAACCATACAACCAAATGGTTTTTTTGTTAATTTCTTCAATATTTCTTCTTTTATTTTCAGGTAAATTCATAAAATAATCATATCCTTTCTTACAATATTCTTGATATTCACACCATCCACACAACCAACTTTCATTTTTTTCAAATTCTGTTTCTTCTAGCATTTTCTTTGTTTTAGTTAAAAAGTCGATTACATATTCAGGGTTATAATCAATATTTAAAAATTTAATTTCGGTTTTCTTTAATTCTTCATCAAGTCTTTGTCTGAATTCACTTAATGTTTCAGTTTTCTTTTGTCTTATTCCAACTTTTGGAACAATCACGAATTGCATGTTTCTTATTTTTGTACCAGGATGTGTTTTTTCAAAATAATATTTATATAAATGTAATTGTGGTGAATCTTTGTAATGGTAAACATTATTTGAATATTTAAAATCATATAAATCATAATATTTTGTTGGATTTGTTTGATTCATCATTTTTTTACACAAGATTCCACTATTTGCATAATTGCAATCACAATTTTTTTCACAATTGTCACAAACTTCATCCATTTCTTCCAAAGTTAATTCATGTTTAACTGGAACTAATAAATCAATAAATCCAATGAAATCTTCATCTTTAATTTGAACTTCGTATTCACCTTGTGGTAAAATATTTTTAACCTTTGGAATCTGATATTCAAGTTTTATTGCTTCATTGATGTGTTCATCAGTTATGATTGGATACTGTGCAAAATATTCTTCAATAGCTGTTTTCACATCTTTTTCAATACCAGTATGAAGTGCTGTTCCAAGGAATAGTGGGTTATCTGCATTATCAGGTTTCAAAGTTCCATATTTATCAATGTATCTTAATTTGTACCTATATGGACATCCTTCAAAACATTCCACTCTTGAATGTGATATTTGCATTATTTTTTCACCCCCTTATCAAAATTAAATTGTTCTTCAAATGAAAATAAATGTTTTTCTGCTTGTCTTTGTTTAAGTTTTAAAATGAATTTTTTAAATTCATCAAATTGATTTGGGTATAATACAAATCCAATTCCTTTTGCTTGTCTTATTTTTTCAATGTTCCAAAGTTGTAGTTCTGATGGTTTACCATGTTCACCTTTAAGTTCAACACCTAAAAAGTAACCATTACAACATATTAGTAAATCAGGAATACCGCTTTTGGTATATGCTGCACCACCCCAGTATTTAATGAACCAACAATCTTCACTTTCAAGAAATTTTTTGACCTTATTTTCAAATTGTTTTTCTGTTGCCATTATTTATCACCTGCTTTCACTTCAATTTTTATATAAGACTTTTTACTTGAAGTTTTTGAATATTCTTTTGCTACATCAGGTTGTTCTTTTTTTAATCTTGTACTATCAATTGATGTAGTAGTTGAAGGTGCATAGTATGTGATTTTTATTGCATCATTTTCAAATTTTGTTACACCATATGCTTCCATTGCAGCAAGTAATTTTTCTTTCATTGTTTTTTCTTGTTCTTCAATTTGCTTTTTAGCAACTGAAATCTGTGCAATTGCATTGATTACATCAATATTTGTATCTTTAAAAACTTTCAAACTTTTTTCACCATCAATTACTGATTGATTACAAGTTTCAGGTTTTAGATTACATGCTGATTCACAATCTTTCAGTTCTTCACATTCTACACAACAATGTTCATATTCAAATGGACAACCGGCTTGTTTACATTTAATTCCCATTTTCATTCACCCCTTTCTAATTCTAAATTTTCATATTCTTTGAACAACTCATCATTGAAGTCTTTTCGTTTTTGTAATGTTTCATAAATTGCTTCTTCTATGCTATTTTTGCAAATCATTAAATAATAGAAACAATTTTGATTTTGACCAATTCTGTGAATTCTTTTTTTGCTTTGTTCAAATAATTCTGATTTATCTGTTAATGTGAAATATACAATTTTGTTAGCCTTTTGAAGATTTAATCCCATTGAACCAGCTTGATACTGAATCAATGTAACTGAATTATCTTCATTTTCATAAGCTGTTAAATCTTTTGTTTCGCCATTTACAATTGAAAGTGGTTTTTTATAAAATTCAACTGCATCTTTTAATTTTCTCAATTCTTCATTATAGTTATAAAAAACAATCAATCTATCATTTGTTGATTCTAGCAATTCTCTAAATGCTTGAAGTTTTTGTTTATTATATTGACCACATAATTGTCTTGCATATAATCTTTTTGTAAGTGCTGTATCACCAACCAATTCAATTCTTGGTGTAATATCTTTCCCTTCAAAGTCTGAATGGTCATGAAATTCTGTATAATTTAATGTGTCAAAAACAATTATTGAATTTTTCATAAATTTTCTATATTCTTTTGATGTTTGAATATTTATTGGAATTTCAACTTGTTCAGGTAAATCAAAACATTCTTCTGTTTTCATAAATATTGCACCATGTTCCCTTAATTTGTCTTTTAATCTATCAACATTTTTATATGGTTCTTTTTTATCAACATACCAAAATGGTGTACCACCCAAAGTTTGTTTTCGCCAATTTACATATTGTTTGTTGTATAATTGTTCTGATATTTTCCAACCTAATAAATGAATTTGTGACCAAAGATTTTCATATTTTCCTGATGATGGTGTTCCTGATAACAAAATTACATTTTTAGGTTTCATTTTAAGAATATATTTTGTTCTTTCTGCTTTGGAATTTTGTATTACAGAACTTTCATCAAGCATCAATGTAAAATCTTCTAAATCTTTAAAATATGACCTTCTAAATATCAAATCATAATTTATTACACCTATTCTTTTTGGATATAAACCTATTCTTTCTCTAAATAATCTTAATTGTTCTTTATCTGATAAATCATATATTGAATAACCACTATAATATTTTACGAAGTGGTCAACCCAATCTTGAATTTTTGATTTTTGGCATATAATAATGTTCGTATCATTTCCAAGTTCATGCATTTTTTCAGCCCCAACAAAAGTTTTACCAAGCCCCATGTCCAAATAATATGCAACTTTATTAAATTGTTTTGTCAACCCTAATGCTTTCTTTTGATGTTCATATAATTCCATCATTTTTCACCTTTCTTCATATTCACCTATATATTCTTTTAATTTTTTAGGACTTATGTGATATGACCATTTTGATTTCTTTTTTGAAGCAAACCCAAACGGTGCTGTTCCCATTTGCAATGCTATTCTGATGAATTCTTCTGATTTATCAAGCAACATTGCAGCTTTCCAAACTGGTACATTATTGCAAGTATTTATATTCAAATCATGTTCTTTTTCTATTTCTTTTTCCAAATCTTCAACAGTACATCCAAGAAATTCTGCAATTTGTTCTTTTACTTTGTCTTGTGGAATATGTTTTCCTGATAAGTATTGACTAATTGATGATTTACCTTTACCAATTCCATTTGCTAGTTCCACAGGTTTCATTTCTTTTTCATTCAGTATGTCTTTTAAATTACTTGCAAAACTCAAACCAATTCATTCCTTTCTTTTGTATCTTTTAAGATACAAACAATTCAAAAAAATTTGTTATTCTTCTTTTTAATTTCATTTTATCTTCTTTTGTCCAATATTTAATGCTAGATATACCAAAAATTATCATAAAAATTGTACATCTAATTATTGCTTCTTTCATATCAATTGCATCGTTTTCCAATGCACCAACTGTTCCTAATAACATTATAAAACTTATAAAACAAACCATTTCTTTTCCTTCTTTCTTTTGTATCTTTTAAGATACATCTAACTTAAAAAAATTTCCACTACTTCTGCATCTGTTAAATTGTACCTTTCTTTAATTATTTGAATTTCAGTTTGTGTAAATTCTGCCCCATTTGTATTATTCTTTTTAGCTGATAATCTTTGTGGTGATAAATTTAAGGCTTTTGCTAATGTTTCATTATTATCACCATATAATGCCATTTTTGAATTTAATAAATTAAGATTGACTTTCACATTTATCACCCCTTTCAATGAATTTATTGTTGTTATACTGTTTCATAATTTTTATTTCAACTTTATCATCAGGATGTTTTGTTTTTGATTCCAAAATAAATTCTTGATGATTTTGTTGTAATTTTAAAATATAATTTTCAAATTCTTGTTCATCATCAAATTGAATTATCTGATAAATAGCTGCTGAAACTACTTTTTTCACTTCTTTCACCTTCCTTCAATTTGGTTTTGTATCTTGTAAGATACACATATCTTATATCAATATTTTTCCTTTGTCAATACTTTTTGAAAAAAAATTTTAAAATTCTTCAAAAAAACTTTCAAAATATGAATAAATATGCTAAAATTAAGATACAAATAATTTTAGAAATGTTAAGTTTAAGATACAACATTTTAGAAAGGAAAAAATTATGAATAAAGAAATTAGTGAAAAAATAAAAGCATATCGTGATGAACATGAGTTATCACAAGCTGAATTCGGTAAATTATGTTATGTTCAAAGGGCAGCTGTTAGCAAGTGGGAAAAAGGTCAAGTAACAAATATGACACCCAAATCATTATTTGCGGTTTCTGATTTAATTGGTGTTGACCCAAGAGAATTCTATTTTGACAATTGGGAAAGAAAATACAACAACAATAACAAACTTACAACTGAATCTAATATACTTGATTCAGTTAAATCAATGTATGGAAAAGAAGCAAGTGACCTTTTAATTGATTATATTCAATTAAATGATTTAGGTAAAAAAAAACTGATTGAAAATGCATCAGATTTAATATCAATGTCCAAATACACTTTTGAAGAAAAAGGGGATGAAAAAAGGGCATTATAATTCATTATGATTTTAGAAAAAAGAAATAAAAGTACAATATGGGTTCAATGTAAAGGTTCAAAGTGAAACCCCAGTTTTTTCAATGCGGTTCAAAGTGGTTCAAGGTAATTTATACTTAATAATAAAATAATGATTTCTTATTATTACAAAATTTTAATGTTTTTATAAAAAATAAATAATAGTAAAATCACATTGAACCTTGAACCTTAAAATTAAAAAATATTGATTTATCAATACTTTGACTTGGTTCAAGATTGATAAGAAAGGAAAAAATATGAAATATTCAATAAAATATGGTGTAAATCCACCAACTAAAACATTTGAAATAAATGAATTGGAAGAAAAATTTTTTGATGTGTTATATTCCAAATTACCTGAAAATGTTAATAAACATATAAATTTAATTAGAATGGCAAATGGCACTTTAACTGTTGATTGTAAAGGCTTTTTCATTGGAAAAATCAAACTACAAGGAAACAAACACGATATGCTAATATTAACATCTTTATATGCTTCATATGTTGTTGATAATAATTTTATCGAACACATAGATGAATGGGTAAAATACATAAATGAATATATTATTAAAGATTTATAGAAAGGAAATAAATAATGTTTGGAAAAAATAAAAATTCTATTCTTAAAGTAATGCATTATGAAGGTTTAGATGGGTTTATTCAAGATTATCCATGTACCATAGAAATGAAAAATGATACTTTTGAAATAAAACGAATTAAACCTGAAACAACTGTTAATTTATCAATTACACAAATTAAAAAAATTGAAACAATGGAAGAACCTAGATTCATGGTGAAATACCATAATAATGATGCTATGACAGACAAAGGAATTAAAAAATATTATTTGGTTGTAACATATACTTCAAAAAGCAATGAAGAAAAGTATATTGCTTTTTGGGGTACTGCTTTTGAATATAATAAGTTTCTTGATTTACAAAATAAACAACTAAATACTCAAAAATCTAATTCTTATTATTTATAGAAAGGAAGGTCTAAATGAAAAATCCAAATGGTTATGGTACAGTTGTCAAACTATCAGGTAACAGAAGAAAACCATATGCAGTAAGAAAAACAATTGGCTTTAACAAAAAAGGTCATCCAATATATCAACCAATTGGTTACACAGAAACAAGAGAAGAAGGCTTGGAAATGTTGGCACTATATAATCATGAACCATGGAACATTGACAGGGATAAAGTAACATTAAAAATGCTTTATGAACGATGGTTGGAAGTGAAGTTTCCAAAATTAGGGGATGCAACACAAAAATCTTTGAAGTCTGCATATAAGCATTGTAAAAAATATGAAAATGCTATTTATAGAAAATTAAGGTCTTTTGATATGCAGGATTGTATTGATAATTGTGGATGTGGTTATTCAACACAATGGGCAATAAAGAATCTTTTTGGACATCTTGATAGATTTGCATTTGAAATTGATATTATTGACAAGATGTATTCACAAATTACTACTGCTGAACCTGTTCCTGAAACTAGCAAAAAACCATTTACTGATGATGAAATTAAAATATTATATGAAAATAAAGATGATGAATGGGTAGAAACTATTATTTTATATAATTTTACAGGTTTTAGACTTAATGAATTATTATCAATAGAAGTGACATCAATAGATTTGGATGAAGGTGTTTTTAAGGGTGGTTCAAAAACCAATTCAGGTAAAAACAGAATTGTTCCAATTCATTCTTTAATATATAACATTGTGGAAAAAAGAGTAAAAACAAATAGAAAATATTTAATTGAATTTGAAGGTAAAAAACTATCCAAAAGTAAATATTATGAATTTTGGAATGAAACAATGGAAAAATTAGGTTTAAGCCATACACCACATGAATGTAGACATTTTTTCAGAACCAAATTAGATTCAGTTGGTGCAAATAAAAAATGTACAGATTTAATGATGGGTCATAAGTCAAAAGATGTTGGTGAAAGAAGATATACACATAAAACAATTCAAGAATTAAAAGATGAAATTGAAAAGATAAAATTTGATTTTTGGGTTTGAACTAATAACAAATTAGTAACACAAAATCGCTACATTACCTATTTATAAGCAATGTAGCGATTTTATGTGTGTATTATATCATAATTATTAAACATTTTTAATATTCTTAAAAGTGCTGTTCTAAAAAATCTTGTATAAATATTTCCAAATTGCTTTTCATCACCAAATACCGACATATCTAAATTGCTTTCTATAATTCCTAAAATATTAAAATATATGCTTTCTCTTTTATATATATTATTTTGTAATAATATATCAATCCACTTATTTGCTATTTTATATTTAATATTTTCTCTATCAATTTTTCCATAATGTATCTCTCCATTATTTTCTTTATGAAATCTACATTCTTCTGCACAATATCCAAATTTCTTCACATTTTCATTTAAACATCTAGCATTATTTAATTCTACAAACAATTCATCTTTCTTATTTTTAGGAATAGCCATTATCATTATATAATCTATTATTTCTTCTTTTTTTCCATATCTATATACCCTATTCTTTGATTCATCAACATATAAGTCTAGATGAATTTCTTTTACTGGTATATCATAAAATTTAATTAAATCCATAAAATCACCTTTTGTATAATATTTTTAATTTTTTAAAGCCTGTCTCTTGTTAAAAAAGCAAAATAATTTTGTAGGTTAAATTACATCATTAATTTGCTTTTCTTTTGTTATTTATTAAATACTTTATTAAATTCTTGTTTTATAATTAGTGCTTGTTTACAAAACCATTCAAATACGTCTTCCCATTCTTCTTGATTTGTAATGTCACATTTTTTTATGGCTTTTATTCTAGATGCCTTCTTATTATCTAGTCTCTGCCATTTATATTTTAAATTTGTTTTTTCTTCTATTTTTTCTTTATTTTTATAAAATAAATCATATATATCTTTATTATTATCTATATAAACTTCTATACCTATTTCATTTCTTTGCGTAGCACAAGTTAATGAAATATGATATTCTGAACTTCCCATAGGCAAATCATACCAATGTTGAGGTAAAGCTTTTCTTTTATTAAATTCTTTTGAATATTCTTCATTACTTGCACCATATTCTCCAAACGCTTGCCAAAATTCACCTTGCAATTTTTGAGCTTTTCCTAATCCATTGTTTGATTTTTGAGTTTTTCCCCAATCATTAGGTTTTGACACTATATTAAATTTAGGTGCAGCTAGTGAATCTCCTATTCTCCATACTTCAATTTCTAATAAGAAAAAACCAACTTCTTCATCAGTATGTGCATTTAACCATTCAATAGCTTGTCTATGTTCATCTCTTGCTCTTTTAACAATCCAAATAATGGTTTTAGCATCTTTGCCAGATGCATATGTTATTATTTTTCCGAGATGGTCATGATTTGAATCTTCAAGCTGATTCTCTATAACAACTTTTCTATCTGTTCCTTCTTCCATTCCATAAACATCTACACTATATTTTCCTACAGCTGATTCCCTTTCTTCTAATATAATATCCATTCCTATTGTATCACTAAGTTCTTTTAGATTTTCTTCTTTGCTAAGCCATACTGAAAAATCATATTCTTCATTAGCCCATATTTCTCTTAAATTTACTTTTTCTAATTTTCCTAATTTATTCATTAATATTTTCTCCTTTATAACTTAAAAGAGAAATGAATTAATATATATCATTTCTCTTTTTATAAATTTAATATATATTATAGAAACTCACTATATGATAATGATTTTATATATTTCTCCATAATATTCCAGTCAATATTATTATTCGCGTCAATTGGTAAATTTATATATTCTTTTTTTATTCTAACTTGTGCTCTTTTTCTAGAATATTCATATTTATCTAAATAATAGTTTAATAATGTTTGTAAATATACTACTGTATATTTATTAATGTATTTTTTATAGTTATCTTTAACTTCTAAAATTTCAACGTGATCAGATCCTATAAATTTATCGTTTTGATAAAAGCATTTTCCATCTGTAGCACTATCAACTGTAAAAACATTTCCTTCCTCGCTATATTCATTATGAAATCCTTTAAAACCAAAATTTTTGTTTGAAGTCGTTATATAAATATAGTCTCCTTCTTTTAATTGTTGCTGATTTATTTTTCCTTTTATCCCACGAACTTTGAATATTTCAGTAATTGGATAATCCTTAGTGTTCTTAATAATAATGTTTTCTTTGGTTGCTTTTAACTTTCTTTGTTTCCAATTTATTTCAGGAATCATTGAATCAATATAAGATTCTATATAATCCCATGCAATACTTTCATCATCATTAATAGGTAATTTTATATAATCTTTTTGTATTCTTTTATCAGACATTTCTCTATTAAAAAAATAGTTTTCTTTTAGAGCTTTTAATAATGTTATTAAATACATTGCTATTTTCTTATTTAATTCCCTATCTTTTAGCCATAGTACTGTTACATGATCTGATGCAACAAATTCATAGTCATGGTAAAACGCATATCCTACACTACCACTATTAGCAATAGTAATACAATTTTTATAGACCTTCATATAACTTGGAGGAGTTATATAATTATCTACTCCATTATTAAATTTCGTAGAGGATATATATGCTATATCTCCATCTTCTTGATTTAATTTTATTAATCTTTTTCCTCTACAATAATTAAAAACATCTGATATTAAAAAATATTTATAATTAATCATTTTCATCTCCAATAATATCGTTTGCTGATATTGTATTTTCTTGTAAAATTTCTAACAATTCTATTTCGTTTAAGTCTTTATCTAATAACCCTAAATCTTTTTTTGTATTAAATATAACAAACTCTTTAATTGTTTTTTCGAAATCATTTTTATTAATTTTTTCAAATTCTACCTTTGAAAAAGCTTGAATTAGCCATTCATCTTTTTCCTTTATTTTGACATAGCAATGTGTTATATCATTAACATTCTTTGGATTTCTATACCATGGTGCATCAATATCTTCTAGCATTTCTTTCTTTATACCATTCCATTTTTTATAAACGTCTCTTCTTCCTTTTTTCTTAGCTAATTCAAAACCATCTGATTTTAAATTATAAAAATCTACATATTTTGAATAATCATGTGGTCTATTTGTCTCAATAACTATTATCGAACTTCCAGTTGAAGCATTAGGTTGAAATAGATCTTTTGGCATGTTGATTACAGCTTTTAATGTATTTTCTTTTAATAAATTATCTCTTATATCGCTTTCACTCATAAATGCTTGTGGTGGTGCAATCATTACTACATATCTAGAACATATTTTACACATTTTTTCTAAAAAGCTTATCTCTTTCATCCATGGTTTTTTATTTTTACTGTTAGAATTTTTATTACTTTTAAATTTCTTTAGTTCTTCATATGTTGTAAATGAACCAGAATATGGCGGATTGATGAATCCTATAGTTGGTTTTTCATCTAGTTCCTCTAATTTCTTCTTGAAATTCTTATCAAATTCAGGTGCGAAAAAATCATAATTAAGTATATTAGATTTTCCATCACCTCTGAACAACATATTAGAAATAGCTAAAATATACATATGGGATTTTAACTCATTTCCTATTAATTGTTTCTTTCTAACATTTTCTCTTCCTTTACTATCTGTTTGTAATTCTATAAGCTTATTCATTGCTGCTATTAGAAACGAACCTGTTCCACAGCATGAATCAAAAATCACATCATCCTTCTTTAAATCTACTAAATGTGTAAATAGTTCAGAAACATGTTCTGGAGTTAAAATAATTCCAGATTGAACATCTACAATTCCAGCATATCTTAAAAATTCTTGATAAAATTTTCCTATAATATCATAATTGTTTCTAGTATCAAATAATGGTATTACATTGTTCTTCAATATTGTTAAAATTGTCTTTATTGTATCCGTTTCTAATAGATCTTTTTCATTTTCAAATGTATTAAATTCCCTCATGATCATTTCTATTTTTTCTTTTGGTAAATTTTCTCCATCTTCTCCCAATATATCAGGAACAACAATTCCTATTTGGCTCATTAATTGTTTTGGATTGTATCCCTCAAATTGTTCTCTAAAAAGATTTCTATTCTTCCCATTTTTTGACTCATATAATGAAATCAATAAAATACTTAATAAAGTTGGTCTTTTATCTTCTTTTACTGAATACAGTAAATTATTAATTCTATTTGATGCCTGAGAAATTCTAGAAGAAATCTCTTCTAAGTTTAAATTTTCAAATAATGCCAAATAATCATCTTCATTATGAATTTCATTTATATTCATATCAACAATAGTATCTATCTTAATTCCATAAGTGTCTATTCTATATGAATATTCTGCTGAAACATCTCCAGATACTGCTATTCCTAAAATATTCCATTTTTTCAATTCATTTAGTGCATTATTTACTTCTGTATCATATATTCCAAAAGATTGAAGTGTTCCAGGCATAAAGCATGATAAATAATGTTTTGTCTGAGGGATAGCTTCTTTTTCATGTTGACCAATTGTAGATTTCAATTCAATCATTATTAACAATCTTTTTTTATCATTAACATATATAAAATCAGGCAACCCAATATTTCCATTTTTATTTTTAGACGAATGATTTAAGATAGTATTTATATATTCGTTATCTGTATTCTCTCTCCACTCATTAGAATATTGCAAATTCAATAAATATGAATGCAAAGATAAAAATGTTTTATCATTTCTTGGCATAATTCCCTCCAAAATATCATATTTTTTTATATTTTATCATATTAAGTATTTTTTTTGTATATTTTTTTATAATTTTTTATATTTTTTTGCAATTACATAGTAACAAACATTTGTTTGTTTTGCAATAGTATTTATTAAATTTCTTTAAAATCTTTTCTACTTTTTTCGACAAAAAATCTATTTCTCAAAACATATAAATTTCAAGAAATAGATTCAATTACTATCTTTCAAATTTTCTATCTTTCTTCTTTTGTTTTTCCTTTGATTTTTCTTCAGTTTCTCTTATTTGTTCCTTCATACTAGGAACATTATCTGTTACTTCATCACACATTCTAATTTCCTTTTTTACTTTTTTAGTTCAGTTGTAACCGCAATTATTTGCTTTGTAATCTCATTTTTCTCTACTTCATTGTCTACTTTGCCTCTTTTATAATATAATCTATTTCTAGCATTTAATATATCTTGCTTTTCTCTTAACTTCTTTGTTTTCAGCTCATCTACATTATCTATTGTTTCTAATTTATACTTACACAAAAATCTTATTTGCTCTGAGTAATAATCCATTTTTTCAATAACTTTTCTCATCTCTGATGTTAACTTATATTGAACATTATTTCTTTTATGCAATCCCAATAAAAATCTATAGTAATAATATAAAGCAACTATTCCCTTAGGTTTGTATGCCTTTTAAAAAACACTTTTTCTTCCATAGAATTTAAAGCAGTTCTTTTATATGGAATTATTTTCTGTTTTGGAATAAAATCATTTGCTATAATTCTTTGTCTAATATTTTCTGTCAATCGGGACGGGGTTATTCGACATACAAAATTATAAATTCCTTCATTAAAGAGATTGGCAAGTAAGTTCTTTCTTAAATTATATAAAAAATAGACTGTCATTTCTGACAATCTATTTTTGCTTTTCGTTATACTCTTTTATTATTTTTCTAAGTTTATTATTAAAATAAACTCTCGCACCATCATATTCTTCTTTATCAGGCTGCTTATATGTTCTATCACAGTTAGGACAATATAGTACAGTTTTATAACCAGCATCTTTAGGTAATATATTTCCTTTACATTCTACACATATTGGCGTAACATCTTTAATTTCTATTTGATTCCCTATTCTATTATATCTCCATTCATACAATAATCCATTATACATATCACTCGAGTAATTTTTATACCAACTTTCATCTTTATTATCCACTTCAGTTATTTTTAAATAGATTATAAGAATTATATATAAAACAAATATTGCAATAATAATTCCCCATATTGGTATAGAAAAAGTTAGTACATTACCTATAAATTCAAATATCTTTTTCCATATAATAGTAAAAGCATTTTTAAAATCAACATTTTCAATTTTTGATACAATAATAGGACATATTATATTAGCAAGAATAAAAATTACAACTGCAATAATTTTCTCTTTATATTTTTTTATTTTCATTTATAATCCTCCGCCAACGATACTAATATCATTATTATAGTATATAGTTCCTTATTTCACAACAAATTCACACTTTTCAATAAATTTCAATAGGAACGTGGTTATTTGACATACAAAATTATTATTACTTCTAATATTTAATGTCATTTCTACCCGTCTCTATTGACAACAAGTTCTAGTATTTATACAATACTATATATTACATTATTTCAATTTGTAGAAGAAAACAATTGTATAATAAAAAAATGTAAGAATTGTGGGAAATACTTTATAACAGATAATCCTAGAGTTAATTACTGTGATAATTTATTTAAAGGAACTCAGACTTGTAAAGATATTGGCAATCAAATTGCTCAAAGAATCAAACAAGAAAATGATAAAGTTTATGGTAAATATCGTAAAATGTATTCTAAAAAAGCTATGTTAGTTAAACGTAACCCTCATATTGATATTTACAAAAAAGATTATGAAAATTGGAAAAAGCAAGCTAAAAAATTTATGGATAATATAAGAAATGATAAGAAAACTTATGAAGAATTTGATAAATGGTTAGATAAAAACAAATAGGAGGAAATATTGATGAAAAAAACAGAAAAACAAAATATAAACAATTCAAATATTAAAAATCCAGTATTTGAAGCAATTTTGGAATATATAGATGACTTTAATGTAAAATTTTCAGAAACAAAAGAAACTTTTAAAAAGGCTCGCTTGTCTACATCTGATAGAAAAGAAAAATGTGTTAAAGATTTCTTTTTAAGCATTTTACCTAATGGCTATTCCATCAAAAGAGGTGAAATTTTTGATTACACGTCTATTAGTAATTCTATAGATTGTGTTATTTTAACTCCAAATCATCCTTCTTTAAAAACTCCTATGCGACCTGAAATAATAGTTGCAGAAGGTGTGTATGCAGCTATTGAAGTAAAACCTAATATTTCTACGTTAACAAAAAGAAGTGAATTATACAGGGGGTTAAAGCAGTCTGATTCAGTAAAAAAGCTAAATAGAAATTTATCACTACCTAATGTAGATAAAATAGATCCTCAGGGTCTCTATAAAAAAATACCTTTTATAATGTTTTCAAACAAATCAAAAGATGTAGAAGAAACTTTGAATTTTATTATAGAATGTGTTAATAGTGGCGATTTAACTAAAGAAAATTTACCTGATGTAATTTTTTCCTTAAATGGTTGGCTATTATATCATACTTGCAATATTCGAACATCCTTATTTGAACCTACATTTAGGTTAAAAGGAATTTCCGATGAGTGCAACAACGCATTTATGTTACTTAATGGTGAAAGCCAATATTTAATATGTATTTTAATATTATTACTATTTAAATTTGCTACTCCTAATACGGTTATTGATGATTTTATCATAAAAGATTACATATTAAAATTATATAATGAAAATAAAATTCCTTTTTCAAGGGCAATTTGGTATGAATGAAAGTTTATAATAACATGGAGGTAAAAAATGTCTATATTAAATTTAAGTGTACAGGGAATTAGAAGTTTTAAGGATTTAACATCACTAAACTTTGCAATACCCGATGGAACCACTAATGGTAGTGGCTTGAATATGCTGGTTGGGCCAAATAATAGTGGAAAATCAAGTCTTATTGAAACATTATACTTAGCAAATAATAATTTAGAAATGATTCCAAGTTCTATAAGAAATTCTCAATCAACTAATGGTGTAAAAATCGAATTAAACTTCAATAATGGAAATACTAAAAAATTAATAAGCATGCAAAACAATCTTGCATTTATAAATAATATATATGTAGATAGCAAAGGAGAAAAAATTCTTGATAATAGGCCTTTTGCTTATATCCTTTCTTCAAAAAGAAATATCGGTATTAATTTATCAACTCATTCATCAAGTTGGGAAAACTTTTTATATAATAACGGTGGTCATAACTATAGACAAGAAAATTTATCTAATAATATAGGTGGTAGATTCAAAAATATAATTGAATCTAATAAAGAAATCTATGATTATGAATTAAAAAAAATTTTAGGGTATTTACCAAACTGGTCTTTAGATTCAATTGATGCAAATAATTTGTTTATTTCATTTAAAGAAGGAACTACACAGCATAACAACTCAGGATCAGGTGATGGATTTATTAACTTATTTGTAATTTTGACATCACTGTACGATGCTCCTCCAAATTCAACTATAGTAATAGATGAACCAGAACTTGCTTTGCATCCTGATGTTCAACAAAGATTAATGGAGCGCTTAATATTCCATTCAAAAAATAAACAGATAATTATAAGCACACATTCTCCATACTTCATAGACTTGAATCTATTAAATTATGGTGCAAAATTATTTAGGTTTTATAAAGAAAATGAAAATACAACTATATATACAATTAAACCTGAACATATTTCTAGTATAAATCATCTATTAAATACCATTGAGCAACCATATCTTCAAGATATTAAAAGTAAAGAAATTTTTTTCCTTGACAAACTAATATTAGTTGAAGGACCAGATGATATATATGGTTATCAGTCTTTATTTAAAAAATTCAATTATAAAACTTCTGGCAACTTTTATGGTTGGGGTGTTGGTGGTGCTGATAGAATTGAACATTTACTATCTATACTTCATGATTTACATTATAAAAAAATAGTTATACTTCTAGATAATGATAAAACAGAATTAGGTACAAATTTATCTACTTTATATCCAGATTATAAAGTAATCGTTATTGACGCTAAAGATATTAGAGATAAGGAAGCACCTAATATAAAGGAAATAAAAAAGCTTATTTCTACAATGAAATGTAATATATCTAGCGAGCTAGGAAGTATTTTAGACTCATTTTTATCAAATTATATTACAGAAAGTAAAGTAAAGGGCATTATTAAAGATAGAAAAACTATGTCTATAAACTCTGAATATGAAGATAATATTAAAAATGTCATTTTACAAGTTCAACAGTATTTCAATGATACTAGTATCAAAAGTGATGAAGAAATTTATAAATTAATTAATTCTACATCAAACGAAACAATAGCAAAGAAAATATTAGACGATTTTATTACACAACATCCTGAAAAAACATCAAGATATATTGAAAGTAAATACTTAGATTTTAACTTTATATCTGGTGGAGGAGAATATGAATTAATTAATTCAGAAAACAACGTATATTATTTTGAGATGTATCAGGAAGCTACCACTGAAGAGAATAAAACTGTAAATGTAAAAATTAATATTTCAATAGATATAGAGAATAAAAAAGTTTCAAATATTATTTATACAGAACTAAAAAACACTTTATAATTCATAATATACTCCCACACATATGTATGCCTGAAAAGAGTAAAAAAGGCAATGTTTGGGAGTATTAAAAACAGTAGAAAAAATGATAGTTATGGGTTAGTTTGTATCGCTGGATACTATTTTTACAAAATATCTATTATGAAAATTAAAAACGTACTTGAAAATAAAACTCTTCTCTATTTATCTTGTAAATTTTTTTAAATTCACTTTACTCCTTCTCGCCCTCATACCCATATTCCGACCACCTAAGCAATCTAAAAAAAGCAAAAGTTAATTTCCTATCTTTTATGTTTATAATCTCTTTAATTTGCATCATTACATCCGATATATACTGTAAATTATCCTTCACATTTATTAAAATTTCCTCTTTAGTGTCAAAAACTTTATCTTGATGAATATAATGAAAATTATTTCTCAATTTTCTATTATTCTCACAATCTACATTCCTAAAAAGAAATAAAATTGTTTCTAACTCTTTCTTTATTGCTATATCCTGAGTACTATTAATATAACTTTGTATATTATCATAAGTTTCATCTAAAACATATGCCACCATTTTGCTAAAAAAATATATAATATAACTATTTTTAATCTCCTCATCATTTAAGTCAATCATATCTTTAAAAATTATATCTATCGTTGATAGTTGAGAATATGCAATCAAAAGTCTTTTAAGTAGTTTATCTTGTTTTATTTTAGATTTTCTTATCAAACTTACAAATGAATATGGTTGTTCTATAATTTTAGCTGGGGATGTCTCTATTTTCTTCAGAATATAATCATCATCCTCTAATCCTTCTTCTACTAGTTTATCATGTATTGTCCTAAAAAAACTCATAAGTACATTTGTATATTGCTGATAGGTCACACCTTCTTCGAAATTATTTTGAGTTACATATTGTTCCCATATGTTCGTTCCTATAAATTTTTTATTCTTATCTTCCTTCATAAAATATAGTATAAAGTCTAGCATAGGCTTTTGTTCATCTATTGAAATTCCCATATTTTCAGTCATAATGATATCTCTATCATTAAAATTTTTTCTTTTAAATTGATGTACTGCATGTCTTAAATTTCTATTTATTTCAGAATAATCAGCCGTATCTATCTTCATATTTTCACATTTCATAATCTCATATACTATAAAGTTCATTATTACCGTTATTAGTGTAGTAGTATGCTGATTTAACCTTCTCTGCTTGTTCTCAAGCATATACTCATTATAGAAATCTAATATTTTGGTTATTGAATATATATCTATAAACATTGCATTCCAACTATCAACAGTTTTATTGTCTATAAAACAATTGAATATATCTTCTATCTTCATTATTTTCTCCACAACCCATGTAAATTACAATACGCGTACACTGCTTCTACTTCATCACTTTCGCACAATGCAAATGTTGCTTTTGGTTCGTCTCCTGCTTTTAGTGTTTTTCTTTGATTTCCAGTCTTTGTTTGAATTGAAATCCATTCTATATAATGTTCTTCTGTCATTGGATGTGCCACTTCTCCAACTGTTACAACAACATTGTTTCCTTCTTTAACATATACCGGTACATGCTTTTCTACAGCACCATCTGATTCTCCTGGAATTAATTCTTGCATTTCTTCTCCACAGCATTTTATTTTGCAGTTTTCATCTCCACATTCTTTTACTAGTCCTACCATTGCTCCACATTTCTTACATTTTAAAAATTTTTGTTTCATATCTATTCTTCCTTTCATTATTAAATTTATGAACATATTATATCACCATCTTCTTAATATTTGAACTCTAATTTTTATATCTAAAAATTCCCCTACCCACGTTGGTGAGATTGACAAAGGTTCTACATAGCTCCACACACCAGAGTTTCGTGCAAGGTTTCTAAGAACAGCTCTTTGAGCATTTGTCCAACCTTGTGCAACATCAAAAGCAACTCCAGCATAGTGTTGCGATTGCAAACTATGTCCACCGCTCCCACGATCTTCTAAAAGCATACCCTACTGGAATAGGAGCACCATATAAATATCTTGTAGAATTCCAACTCTGCATTGTACGTTTTGTTGTCCATAAGGTTTGGCTCTTGCTTGAACCTCTAAACTCACGTACTAATAACGTTCTATTTGTATTATATGGCATAGCTTCGCTCTCGCCTTTATAATATGTCTCCATTCTATCTGTATCATTATTAAAAATTAGTATCTTAGCCATAAAAATCCTCCATATTATAGTGTATGAAAAAGATGTTTTTTTGATTATTTTTAGTTTTAAGTCGCTTCAACTTTACTTTTTCAATTTTCAAGTCGTGTTTGCTTGACTTTTGTCAAAAAAAATTATATATTTAAATAAGAGGTGTTTTTCTTTGACTAATCAAGGTTTGTCTATAAAACTTAATTACATATTGAAGAGATTAAATATGAACAAACAGGAATTTTTGTTAGAATGCAGAAAAATTAATCCAACTATTTCTAAGCCAACAATTCTAAATGTTATAAATGGCACTAACAAAGGATTTCCTACGTTAGAAACGATTGAAACTATTATGTCTGTTTGTAAAAGTTCTGATGACCCATTACTAAATAAAATTTCATACAATTACTTACTAGATGATTCCGTTAGTGAAGTTATTGACGAGAGTCAAACTCAAAATTTTAATATTAATTTGGATGGTGAATCGCTTGAGATTTTAGAAAAATCGCCTTACGCTCATTCTCAAGTATTAAATTACTACATACAAAATTACAATATTGGCTTTTGGGATTACTCTCATTTTCTCTATGAAACCAGCAAAATTCAAAGTCAAATATCAGATATTATAGCTATATGCAACACCACTTCTAACATAAAAGATATTTCTAACTTATTTACAGATTTTAAAACTCAAGAACTTGCACAAATAAGAAAAAAATCTAGTAAAAAAGCCTATAAAACTTTTCTATTAGAAAAATTAAACTATGTAGAAATTTTTAATAATTCATTAGAAATCGAAGAACTCGAATCTAATTATTTAGAGATGTACCAATACTTTGCAACATATTTGAGTGATATCCTTTTTGACTATATTTCTGGAAATGATTTTGAAAATGCAACATTTACTAACGAAGACTTAGAAAACTTCTTAGCTTATCTAAAATCAAATTATAAATATTCTCGTGCCACATTTTTTAATAAAGTTGATGAAGGAATTAGACAAATTGACTGGTCTTTTAAATGGGTGTCTGTGTATTACAAAGACTTTCTTAAAGAAAACTTTAAAGATCAATTGGAAGCTATTCAAGGCTTAATAAATTTTAGTGATATTATAAGTGCTTATAAAAAATTTCAAATTTGTTTGGATCAACAGGCATTTGATAAACTTACTAAGGCATTAGACAATATATCATCACTTTTATCTGTTTTAAATAAATATTGCCGATATGCTTTATCTGAATATAATACAGAAATATATAATAAAATGCTTACTATTAAAGATTTTTAACAACAAAAAAACTTTCATAATTTCTTATGAAAGTTTTTATTTTTATTAAACTATTTCATTTGAGATATTACAAATAAATCTTCTGATGGGAATAATTCGTCTCCTAGCTCTCCATTATATGCAATCCAATAAGTATGTTCATCATCTGAATATATTTCAATCTTTTCAAATTTTGCAAACTTAATTACTTGGTTCTCTGTATTTCCAAATCTATCTCTTGTTGTATCTGAAATTATGATTACCTCATTGTAAGTACTATCATATAGGATATCATATAAGCAAAGATCTCCTCTTATTGTGTTATATGCAGCTCTTATATACGAACTTTTTTTATCTTTATAGTTTTGCATAAATTCATCATATATCTCTTCGTTATATTTTGTTGTTCCTAAAATAAAACATTTATCATCTTGCGCTTTTAAAATGTCGTATCCTTTATCTAATTGTCTTATATCTGTTTTGCTTTTTACAAGTTCATTATTATAAAACTGATCAATATTTGTTATTCTAATTTGTGGTTCTTGTGTATTGGTATCCTCTGGTTCTCCTGTTTTTCTTGCTAATATTATTGCAATACATAATATTCCGTACGACCACTATAATTCCAATTATTTTAAACATTGATGTTTTTTGTTTTCCTTCCTCCATAAAAAACACCTCTCCATTTTTACTTATATATTTCTTTTATATCACAAAATATTCATCTTGGCAAATGGTATTTTTTGAAAGTATTTATATTTGATTTAAAACAAAAAGTATGGTTTAATTATACAAGTATTAAATTGTTCGAAAGGAGCTTTTTATGTGGGATGTATTTCAATATCTTTTTATTATTGTTTTCTTTGCACCCATTATTCTTATCGTTACTACAATAATTTTAGCATTGATTTTTAAAGATCAATCTTCTAAAATTATTGAAAAGTTTTTCTTAGTTGGATACTTCATTATAATGTTGCTAGTTTTTTCATTATTTGGAATTGCTGTTCCTGGATTATTTTTAAGTACCATTTTTGAAAACGGTTTTGGAATTGCTCTAGTAATTGCATTTATACTACTAATATGGTTCATAATAAGTTTTGTAATTAAACTTAAAAATAGGATAGTTCTTATAAAATACAATGAACCTGAAATTTATGTAAGAGATGTTGCCGTTGAATATAGTCCTGCTGTATTGTCTTATCTAATTAATAATAAAATAGAAACAAATAAAGATTTGTCAGCAACCTTACTTGATTTATGTACTAAAAATGTTGTTTCTTTAGAACAAAGCAAAGATGATAAAATTGAGGTAACTGACTTACAAAATAATTCTGCTATAGAACAGTTACAACCAGATGAATTTTATGCTTATAACATGTTCATTTCTGGAATTAATCATTCTAAAGTAACTGAATGGAAATTAATTGTTGAAAGAGAATACAAGAAGCACAAATTTTCTAAACCACACAAAGCAGATTTATCTTCTTATCTATATGGAATATATTTTGTATGCTTTGTTACAGTATTCATATCGATATGTTGTGGAATATCAATTGATGCTGATTTTCTTATGAAAGCTCTTTTAATTGGTTTCTTCTCGGTGTGGGAATCAGTTATTGCATTGAGTGTAAAATCAATGTTTACGAAAAATTTAAAACCAAGTTTTGTTGATTCTTATACTCGAAAAGGTGCTATTGAATTAAATCGTTGGAAAAAATTTAAAAAGTTCATGGAAGACTACACTTTAGTAAAAGATAAGGATTATAATGATATTGTCATTTTAGGAAAATATCTTTCATATTCTATAGCTCTTGGGATTAATAAAAATTGTGATTCAGAATTGTATAAAAAAATAGAAAAAGATTATTCTTTTAGCTTAGATAAATTTATTAATTATATTACCGAATAAAAGAGAACACATTCATTTTTGAATGTGTTCTCTTGTTATTAGCTTACTACTTCTGGTTTATCTTTTTGTTTCTTTAATATTATCTTTGCGACTACTATTACAACAATTATTACTACACCAAATGCTATATATGTAATTCCAAATCCAGTAAGTACTTTTATAATATCTTCAAAAATACTCATAAAGAATGTTCCTATGCTATCATTTTCAAGTTCTAAGAATTTTAGAATATCTACACTTAATGCTGCCCTTCCTATTATTGTTATAAAAATTCCTGTTACTAATAACGCAATAGCAATGTACTTTAATCCTTTAGAAATACATTTAATATGTAATACTAATAGTATTATCATTATTACTAACACTACTCCTAAAACTACTAAAGTAACATCTCCTACTTTATTAATAAATTCTGGAACTGGATTTTTTACAACTTTAGCATCTTCGTCTGCATCACTCATTTCTTTCATACTTTCTATGAATTGATTGTTAAGTTCTGTTGAAAGTTCATTTACAAATTTATCTACTTCAACTTTGGCTTCTTCAGTTAGTTTTATATTGTGTTCCTTTGTAATACTGTCTATTGTCCCTTGTAGCATATCTTTTACAACATTGTTTTCTTCTGAGAACTCTTCTTGCTCATAAAATACTTTTACAGCAAATTCAAATAGACTGTTTATATTTTCCTCTGTATTAAAGTATTTTAATACGTCAGCTACCGAACCTTTGGCAGTTTGGATTGCTTCTTGCACCTCTGGTGCTTTCATTGCTGCATCAATTGCTGCTTGATTATTTGTGCTTTCTGCAAGACTAGTTCTTACTTGTTCTGTTATTTCTCTTTCTAATGTATTCAAAGATTTATCCATTGTTTCATCAACTGCTTTTGTAACGTCTTTGCTAATATCTGATTTAGAAAGTGCATTTATAACAGATTCTTTCTTTAATACTGTATCTCTTGCAGATGCAAGGACTGTATAGACAATAATACTTGCAATCAATACTATAGTTAGTATTATTGATAAAATAGCTCTTAAAATTTTCATTGTACACCTCCATATTTTATTTAATAATAATATCACATACTATTAAAAATAATCAATTCCATTTGATTGATTAATATTTATTCTTGTGATATAACTATTATAATGTAAAAGTTTAGAAAGAGGATACAAATGAATTTAGAAGAAGCATATGATATAACTAGATTAAGCAAAGAAGAAGAAAGTTCTATACACAAGTACGTATATACTTGGCACACAGCAATTAATGCTTTAGCTGATTTCACACCAAGAACATATAAAGAACTTTCATCACATTGGATTTTTCCGGAAACACCACAAGAAGTGGCAGAAAATCTTGATGATTTCGTTAACATTTATTCAGCCATGTATAAAAATGGTAAAACAAGTCAACCGCCAAGAAATCTTTATCGTGGTACAAGCAATGCAAGAATTAGAGCAATGGGTATGACAATGCCCTCATTTGTTTCAACAACTACAGATCAAAATATAGCTAAAACATTTTGTGAATATGGTGATGGTGCTGTAGCTGATATACGTGTAGATGAACCCATTCCATATTTATATGGTACACAATTTCGTAGTGAAAATTCAAAAGATGAGAAAGAATATATCCTTGCACCTTTTTGTAGAACTACAGTATATCCTGGTAGACGTGCAGATGATAAGTATAGCTTTAGCTATTATCAATTAATAGTTAGGAAGCCAGAATTAGAAGACGTTCCAGCAGATGAATTGCAACAGATGCGTTCAGAAATTGTAGAAGGTTTCCAGCAGAATATTGCTGATATTAAAACCTTCAATAACCTTCAAGATCGAAAAGAATTTTTAGATGAAAAATATGCGAGATATAAAAATGATCCCGAAGAAAGAGCATATATATTAGAAGAAAGTAAACAAGTTACTGCTCAAATAGATGAATTATTCTCTAAAACATATAAATTTAGCAGAATGCTAACAAGATATTTAAAAGGAATGTGCAGGCAAAAAGAAATAGAAATTGACCAAGCTCAAGAATTAATAGATTCAGATAAACAAGCAAAAAAAGAAACTGAAGAAAAAAGATTAGCTGAAGAAAAGGCAATGCAAGAAAGATATCAGCAGGAAGTCGCTAGAAAGCAGTTAGTTTCCGAACTTACATATAAATTAGATGATGGTTCTGTTAATACTGGCGCTCTAGAAACTAGTGTTTCACGAGTTGTTACTGCTTTAACCGAGTCTGAAGATGTCAGAAATAACATTGGTAAAAAATTTGGATTTACGCTTAGTAGCTCACTTGCTACAACTCAAATCCCTTCTATTATTGAACAAATTAAAAGTAATATGCAAGCAATTAGAGATAAAATTGATGGTATACAATTAGATGAATCAACCGCTCTCCCTACTGCTGAATCTATTTCTAAAGGAATGACTCCGTTATTAGATGGTGTTTCTTATGGCTTAGAACTTCGAGGTGGATTTGCAGAAATTCAAGATATGTATAGAGAACAACTTGAAGATGAATTAAAAGGTAAGATATATTTAAAAGTGCAAGAAGCTATACAAAGAGCAAAATATAATAAATATGGTGCAGATAGAGAACAATTATCTCGAGAAAAAGTTGGTCTATTAGGCAAATTATTCGGTAAAGAAACTCTTAGACAAACTCAACTTACGAATCTTGAACTAAAAATGAAATTAGCTCAAACTAGTCAAATAGCATTACCTGATAAGATAAGCATTAGAGAATTATTAGCAGATATGCACATATGTGCGGACACACAATTAGGTGGTACATTCTCTCAAGAAATGCAGTCTTTATATGATCAAATTAAACAATCTTTTCAAGATACAAAATCTGGTACTTTCACTGAAGATTATATTAAATCTATTGCGCGTGAAAGATTAGCAAAATCTTCTAAGTCTGGATTACCTGCTGTTCAAAGCGATCTTCCAAAAGGTTCAAGAGCACAAATAGATTTTCTTTTAGATGAAAATAAAAAATTGCAAGAGCAAATTGATTCACAAAGTAGATTAAAACATACAAGTATTAGACAACCTGTTAAAACAGGTAATCCTTTGAAAATGCTAGAAGATAGATTAATGGGAATCGCAAATAATACTAGAGAGCGAACACCTGAGGAACTACAACAAAGTATTGATGAACAAGATACTGTTGATTTATGGAAATAAAACAAAACTCTTCAAATATTAATTTGAAGAGTTTTTATTTGTCTTTTAGTCTTTTTTATCCTTAATATCTAATTTAATGTGTATTTCTTTTAGCTGTTCTTCTGTAACATTTCCTGGTGCTCCCATTAATAAGTCTTCTGCTTTACTTGTCATAGGAAAAGCTATTACATCTCTTATTGTTTGTGCATCTGCCAATAACATTACCATTCTATCTACACCTGGTGCAATTCCTGCATGTGGTGGTGCACCATAATGAAATGCATTGAACAATGCTTTGAATTTTGTTTCAACATCTTCTTTTGTATAACCTGCAATTTCAAATGCTTTAATCATTGTCTCTGGACTATGATTTCTAACAGCTCCTGATGATAATTCTACTCCGTTACATACTAAATCATATTGATATGCAAGTATTTCTAATGGGTCTTGTGTTTCTAATGCTTCAAGCCCTCCTTGTGGCATTGAAAATGGGTTATGGCTAAATTCAATTTTTCCTCTCTCATCCAATTCATACATTGGAAAATCTACTATCCAACAAAACTCAAATCTATCTTCATCAATTAATCCTAATCTAATACCTAATTCTTCTCTTATTTGTCCTGCAAGTTCTTCTACTCTACCTGGCTTTTCTGCTATGAAGAATATTGCATCTCCTTCTTTCGAACCTGTTCTTTTTAACATCTCTTCTTTAGATTGTTCATCAATAAATTTTGCTATTGGTCCCTGGAAACTTCTATCGTCCATAATTCTTAGCCATGCTAATCCTTTTGCTTTTAAATCTTTAATTGCATAATCCGTCATTCCTTCGAAAAAGCTTCTTGCTTCTTCCTTAACACCATGAACTGCAATAATTCTAACTATTTTTCCTTTAAATGCATTTAAATCCAATTTGTCAAATAAATCTGTTACATCAACTATTTCTAGTGGGTTTCTTAAGTCTGGTTTATCTGTTCCATATTTAAGCATTGCTTCTTTATATGGAAGTCTTTTAAATGGATATGGACTTACCTTTTTGTCTGAAAACTTTGTAAATGTTTCATACATAACTGGCTCCAACGCTGCAAATACATCTTCTTGTGTTGCAAAACTCATTTCCATATCTAACTGGTAAAATTCTCCAGGTGATCTATCTGCTCTCGCATCTTCATCCCTAAAGCATGGTGCAATTTGAAAGTATCTATCTATTCCAGATACCATTAATAGTTGTTTAAATTGTTGTGGTGCTTGTGGTAGTGCATAGAATTTGCCTGGGTGTACTCTACTAGGTACTAAATAATCTCTTGCTCCTTCTGGTGATGAACTTGTTAAAATTGGCGTTTGCACCTCTAAGAAGTCTCTTTCTATCATCTTTTCTCTTAGAAATTGAATTACCTTTGATCTTAGTATTAAATTATCTCTTAGTTTGGTTCCTCTTAAATCTAAGTACCTATATTTCAGCCTTAGATCCTCTCTTACATCTTCAGATTCGCCTATACTAAATGGCAAATCTTTTGTTCTTTTCCCCAAGACCTCAATTTTTTCTATAAGAATTTCTACTAATCCTGTTTTTAGTTTTGGGTTAATTGTTTCTTCGTCTCTCTTTTTTACTGTTCCTTCTACAGTTACTGCAGATTCAATAGGAATATGTGATGCAAACTCTACTTCTTCTGTTTTACCAGAAGTTACTACTTGAGTTACTCCATACATATCTCTAATATCTAGGAATACCAATCCTCCTAAATCTCTGATTGTTTCTAGGAAGCCCGCAATTTTAACTTTTTTTCCAACGTCCTCCAATCTTAGTTCGTCACATTTGTGTGTTCTGAATTTCTCCATAATCTTTCCCTTTCCTTTCTAAGGATTGTGACTAGTTAGAAAAAATTTTCAAATTAGAAATGGTTTTCTCCAACTAGCATTATCCTCATCGTAAAATTTGGTTGCAAAGAAAGCCTTTTTCGACCTTTAAAATTAGGTCAAAAAAAACATCCTCTGCGAATGCAGGGACGAATATTCTCCGTGGTACCACCCTAACTTGAAAATTATTAAAATAATTTCCCACTTTATTTTTAATATGCTCCAATGTGTTTCGACATGTTATGTTTGCTAAAAGGGCTTTCAGCCGCCGACCCTTACTCTCTACTAGTAACCTATAACCGCTTTCATTGTACAAACGCACTATTCATTTCTTTTTATATTATAACCCATTTTGCCTAGAAAGTCAAACTTTTTTATAAAATTGCTTTATTTTTCGCAATTTTTGTTATATAATACTAGTTAATTATTTTTATGGATAACAGTAATGTGTCCTAGGAAGGGGTTTTAATTTATGGACTACAATCATAGTGAAGTCGAAAAGAAATGGCAAAAAAAATGGGAAAGTGAAAAGAGCTTTAAAGTAAATCTGGATAAAAATAAGGAAAAATATTACATGTTAGTAGAATTTCCTTACCCTTCTGGAGTAGGACTCCATGTAGGACATGTTAGAGTATATACAGCCTCTGATGTTCAAGCAAGATTTAAAAGAGCTAAAGGGTATAACGTACTATTCCCAATGGGTTGGGATGCATTTGGTGCACCAGCTGAACAATATGCAATAAAAAATCATATTCATCCTAAAAAAGCAGTTGAGGAAAATATTAAAGTATTTAAAGGACAAATGCAAGATTTAGGTTTAGCAGTTGATTGGGATAGAGAATTTTCTACAACAGATCCCGAATATTATAAATTAACTCAATGGCAATTTTTACAATTCTATAAAGAAGGATTAGCATATAAAGCAGAAAAAGAAATAAACTGGTGTCCGACTTGTAAATCTGGACTATCAAACGAAGATGCTCAAGGTGGTGTTTGCGAAAGATGTGGTTCTCAAACAACTAAAAAACTGAAAAATCAATGGGTATTAAGAATGAGCAACTATGCTGATAAATTAATAGATGGTCTTAATGATACAGAGTTCCTAGATAAGGTTAAGACAGCTCAAATAAATTGGATAGGAAAAAGTATTGGTGCATCTGTTAAATTCAAATTAAAGGACACTGAGGACGATTTAGAGGTATTTACAACAAGATGTGATACTCTATTTGGAGTTACATTCATGGTAATGAGTCCTGAACATAAATTCTTAGAGAAATATAAAGATAGAATTAAAAATATGAATGAAGTTAGAGCATATCAAGAAGAAGCAAAACACAAAAGTGAAATTGAACGTACTGATATGACTAAAGATAAGACTGGTGTTAAATTAGATGGTTTAACAGCAATTAATCCTGTTAATGGAAAAGAAGTTGAAATATGGATTTCTGATTACGTTTTAGCTTCTTATGGAACAGGTGCAATCATGGCAGTTCCTGCTCATGATGATAGAGACTTTGCATTTGCAAAGAAATTTGGTATTCCAATTATACCAGTTATACAAGATCCAACAGGCGAAGCTGATGGAATTAATGCACCATATGTTGGTGATGGAAAAATGATAAATAGTGATTTCTTAAATGGAATCGATAAAAAGGAAAATGCTATAAATCAAATGCTTAAGTTCTTAGACGATAAGAAAATAGGCAAAAAGACAGTTAATTACAGATTGCAAGACTGGATATTCTCTCGTCAAAGATTTTGGGGTGAGCCAATTCCAATGATTAATTGTCCTGAATGTGGATGGGTTCCAGTTCCTGATAAAGATTTACCAGTGCTCCTTCCGGATGTTCAATCTTATGAACCTACTGAAGATGGTGAAAGCCCTCTTGCAAATATAACAGATTGGGTAAATGTAAAATGTCCTTGCTGTGGTCATGATGCTAAAAGAGAAACAGATACAATGCCTAACTGGGCAGGTTCTTCTTGGTACTGGTTAAGATATATGGATCCACACAATGCAGAAGAAATTGCATCACAAGAAACATTAAAGTATTGGGGTAAAGTTGATTTATATGATGGTGGTATGGAACATGCAACACGTCATTTACTATATGCTCGTTTCTGGAATATATTCTTACATGAACAAGGATTAGTTCCAAACTCAGAACCATTCTTAAAGAGAATTAGCCATGGTATGATTTTAGGATCAAATGGTGAAAAAATGAGCAAGAGTAAGGGAAATGTTGTAAATCCAACAGATATGGTTTCAGAATATGGCGCAGATGCTTTAAGATTATATGAGATGTTTATTGGAGATTATTCAAAAGATGCTGCATGGAATGAAAACGGTCTTAAAGGATGTAGAAAATTTTTAAATAGAATTTGGAATTTACAAGAAAAATTAAGTGAGGGAACTAACTACAGTGCATCACTTGAAAATATCATACATAAAACTATAAAAAAAGTAACACATGATATTGAATCATTAGACTATAATACAGCAGTTTCTGCATTAATGATTTTATTAAATGAAATAGATAAAGAAAAAATAATTTCTAAAGCAGATTACCAGATTATATTAAGATTACTAAATCCATTCGCACCTCACATTACAGAAGAACTATGGAGCAAATATGGAGATGGAAAACTTCTAGCATACCAAACATGGCCAGAATATGACGACGCAAAAACAATAGATGATACAATAGAACTACCAGTACAAGTAAATGGAAAGCTAAAAGGAACAGTTGTAGTTCCACTTGACACAGATGAACAAGCAATAAAAGATAAGGTTCACACAGAATTTGAAGACCTATTAAAAGATAAAAACATCATAAAAGAAATCTATGTAAAAAACAAAATATTTAATATTGTTGTTAAATAACTAAAAAGCACTAAATGATAAATCATTTAGTGCTTTTTATTATTCGTTTTCTCCTTTTAACTTTTCAGCCCTATCTGCTGCAATTAAATTATCAATCATTTCGTCTAAATCGCCATTTAAGAAGTTTTCAATTTGGAATATACTAAATCCTATTCTATGGTCAGTTATTCTTCCTTGAGGATAATTATATGTTCTTATTTTTTCACTTCTATCTCCAGTTCCAACTTGGCTCTTTCTTTCATTATGTAGTTCTTCATCTTGTTTTTGTTTTTCAATTTCATATAATCTTGATTGTAATAATCTCATTGCATATTCTCTATTTTGAGTTTGAGATCTTTCTGTTTGACATTCTGCTACAATTCCTGTAGGTTCATGAATTAATCTAACTGCAGATGATGTTTTATTAACTTTTTGTCCACCTGCACCAGAAGCTCTATATACTTCCATTCTTATATCTGCTGGATTAATTTCAACTTCAACATCTTCAACAACAGGTAAAACCGCAACTGTAGCTGTTGATGTATGTATTCTACCACTACTTTCTGTATCTGGAACTCTTTGAACTCTATGAACTCCGCTTTCGAATTTAAGTCTGCTATAAACACCTTTTCCTGTTAACATGAATGTAACTTCTTTATATCCACCAATTCCAGTTTCATTTTCATTTAAAATATCAATCTTCCAATGTTTTGATTCTGCATACATTGTATACATTCTAAATAATGTTCCTGCAAATAAAGCTGCTTCTTCTCCACCAGCTCCGCCTCTTATCTCGCAAATAATATTTTTATCATCATCAGGATCCTTAGGAATTAAAAGAATCTTTAATTCCTCCTCTAATTGAGGTATTTTTGATCTTAGTTCTTCCATTTCTATTTCTGCTAATTCTTTTAGCTCTTTATCAGTTGCCATCTCTTTAGCCTCTTCAAAATCGCTTTTAGCTTTTTTATATTCTCTATACTTTAGAACAACCTCTTCCATTCCAGCATGTTCTTTCATATACTTTTGCCACTCTGATTGTCTGTTTATAACATCTGGGTCACTTATTAATTTTGTTAGTTCGTCGTATCTCTTTTCAACGTCTTCTAATTTTTGAAACATAAAAATCTCCCATCCTTAAAAAATACCATATAATTATACATCATTTTACGCATTATTTCAATACTTTGGCAATTTTTCTACTAATTGCATATTATTTAAGAGGTGATTTTTTTGTCTGTTGTTTATATTGATAGATTTTATACTACTAGCTTATTATATGATACTTTAAATAAGTTACATTCTTCTTTTCCTTTTTTACAAATTGAAGATATTGGTTATAGTGTTCTTCGGTTTTCCTATTCCATGTATTCGCATTGGTCGTGGTTCTAATCATGTATTTTATAGTGCTTCGATTCATGCAAATGAATCAATTACTACTAATGTTCTTTTGAAATTTATAGAAGATTTTTGCACTGCATATACAAATCGTTCTAATATTGGCAATTATAACGCTAGAGCCATTTATGAAAAAAGTTCGATATACATTGTTCCTATGTGCAATCCTGATGGCGTTAATTTAGTAAATGGATACTTTCCTCCAACATCTTCTGCTTATATTAAAGCTCGCAGAATTGCAAATAATTATCCTAGTATTCCTTTTCCAAATGGTTGGAAAGCAAATATCAATGGTGTAGATTTTTAAAATACCAACTATCTTTAAATTCTTATACTTAAGTATTTCCAATGATTTAATCAATTTTTATTTTTTCATATTTTCCATTTTGATATATAAACAAATCTCCCTCTTTTGCCTCTTGATATATCTCATGTGGAAACGTTATTTCTTCAATACCTTCCATTGCACCATTAATTTTATTATCTAAATCATATAACCACACTCTATCTGAATATTTTTCTCCTACTTTATATGTATGTCCTTCAATTCTTTTGCTTTCCAGATATTCATTTTGTTCTTTTATTTTATCATTAATCATTGTATTTATTTCTTCTGCTACAGCCTTTGTCGCCTCTATATCTAGCACAAATTCTACACCTTGTTTTATTAGTACGCTTCCTAATGAAGTTCCCTCTGGTAGTTCATTTATTGATTTTGTTATTACTTTATGGCTCTCTCCTATCTTACAAACGCAAAGGTTATAAGAATTTATATCACTAGAATTTTTAGCATATATATAATACATTTCTCCTTTTTCTTTCATCTTTTCACCATGTTTTTGTAATATCTCTGTTCTTCCGATTAATATTTTATTTTTATATTTAGCAATTATCTTTTCCCCATAAAGAGTTAAATCGTCTGCATTTACGTTGCTAAATCTACAATCTATCTTATTATTATTTGTTATACTTTTCTTTAAATGATTTGATAGTTCTTTCATAAAATTTTGTATCGAATTATTCTCTTTTGCATTATTCATTAAATCATTTGATTTGTCCAACTTCAATATGCAATCACTCCTTTTAATTTTATTTTCATATTTGGAATTCTACTATTGATATATAGTAGCAAGAATTAAACAAAAATGATTATATATTCTTTTACACATATTTACAATACTTTTTTGCTATTTTCTTATTGTTCTGCATAGCTTTCGCCTGTTGCATAATCAATAACTATTCCTGGTTGTACATTATAACAATATACATTAAAACATATTCCTGCTCCATTGTCTTCGACAGACCATGCTTCCATTTGTACTCCACTTGCTAGAAGGTTATTTCCTTCGTAGATTGGCGTTACTCTATATAAAACATGATTATCCATATTATTATCAATATATTCTGCTATCATGTTTTCAAATGGCAACATTCCTTCTGTATTCAAATATCTTGTTCCTGTTATCAAATTCTTTTTATTAGCATTTTCTCCTGCAAGTTGCCAACCAATTAAGTGACAACGATTATATAAGTATTTGTCTTTTATAATATCGTCATATCTTTTTTGTACCCATCCTGAAAGATCTTTTACGTTTCCAATTTCTCCACGTTCTTCGCCTTCTTTAGGCATTACCTCTTTACAAATATTTGCATAAGCAACACCGCTTCTACCCAACTGATCCCATTCACTATAATTCTCAAAGCTAATTGTTGTATAATCCTCTTCTGTAAAATACGGAATATTATTATTTAATTCTACATATGAACTTAATGAATAATCTGGAATTGTTGATAAATCAAAATTTGTTTTTTCATTTTGAACTGTATTTTCTATAGCTGTTTTATTATTTTCTGAATCTTGTGTATTGTGTTCTATACGGCCTGTTGCAACAATACTAATTAATATTATTGCTGACATTACAATTTGCCAAACTTTTTGATTATTTCTTTTTTTACTCATAACTGTACCTCTTTTGTTTTATTACTTTTTTAAAATACTATCATAAAAAAAATAATTCGACAACTTTAAAAAATGAATTCATCTAATTTTTCATAAATATCATTAAGTTTTGCAAAAATGAAATAGATATGCACATTTTTATCTTTATCAATCTCAATTTTGTCAATCAGCCTATATAAATATATTTTATCTATCTGTTCATATTTCATTACATTCTCTATTAATTCCTCTAATTCCTTTTCTTCTTTCATTTTACCTGTTTGTTTCTCATGAATTGTATATATCTTACATATCCTTTTTACAATATGTATAATATGCTCTTCAAATTTATTATAATTGATATTTATAGGATAGCAACCTTGTTTTTTATGACCACCACAAGTTATATATTTATATTCTTTATCATTTAATTTTGATTTCTTTTTTAAAACAATTTGTAGTTTTCTTTTGCAATGATAACAATAAAGTAATCCTCTTAATAAATAGTCATATTTATACTTTGTTTTCGCACCTCTTTTTTTTAAGATGCTCTGTACTTGTTCAAATGTATTTTTATCTATAATAGCTTCATGTGTATTGTTCACTCTTATTTGATCTTCTCTATCAACCGTCCTTATCTTTTTTACTTTGTATGATACTACCGATTTTTTATTTTGCACGGTATTTCCAATGTACACCTCGTTTTTCAACATATTGCAAATAGTTACCTCATTCCAATTATAACTTATTTCAGCTTGTACTTGCCCTGTTTTCCTGTATCCACTTGGAGATAGGTACTTATTAATGTTTAGGTAGCTAACTATTTCTCTACTGCCATGTCCATTTACATACATATCGAAGATTTTCTTTACGATATCTCTAACATTTTCATCAATAATAAGCGTATTTTTTATATCAGGATGTTTTTTATATCCGATATGCTGGTGTACTGCATAGATACTCTCCATTCTTTTGTTTTTCCCTGTAAACACTCCTAATTTTTTTAGAGATATCCTTAGCATAATAATCATTCATAATTGCTTTAAAAGGTGTTATATCGTTATTTACGCTATCATTATATGTATCTATTCCATCTGTTATTGCAACATATCTTATATTGTTTTGTGGAAAGTAATTCTCTATGTAATATCCTGTTTTTATATAATCCCTTCCAAGTCTTGATAAATCTTTTGTTACTACCATATTAATAGTTCCATTTTCTATATCTCGAATCATTGCATTAAAACCTTGTCTATCAAACGTAGTGCCACTTACACCATCATCAACATATTCTTTTATAAGTGTTAGTCCCTCATCTTTTATATATCTTTGCAAAATTTTTCTTTGATTACTTATACTTTCACTTTCTTGTTTATCTCCATCTTCTCGAGATAAACGTATATACATTCCGAACTTTAAAGTCCTCTTTCAACGCTCTCGCCTCTTAATAATGTGTATTAATTTTTTAAAAGATTATTCACGCATAAAAAATGGAATGATAATGTCTATCATTCCATATAATCTATTTTATTTCACTTCCGCCCCATTCAACAACTGTGAATCCTTTTCTATTTGGTGTTTCTAATTGTTGTTCTTGAATTTTTATCGGTTTTTCTAGTCCTTTAAAAGTCATTAATATTCTTATTATTGTATCTGGCTTTGGATTTATTTCTAATGGCATATTTTCATTTATTTCTTCTGTAGTTACAAATCGTATATAATTGTATTCATTGGCTTCTAATTTTGGTAACCAATATACAATAAATTCTTCAGCTTCCCTTTCTGTCAATCCTAATATTACAAGTTTTTCTTCTAAGAATGTAGCTGTATCTTCGCCTCTTATTACAAATCCTTCGTTTTCTATTTTTATTTCAATATCACTTTTGCTTTCATAATATAAAGAATATAATTGTCTATTTGTATATAAATCTTTTAAATTACCATTAGGTTGTGCTAAAACTTTCCATTCATCTGTATATTTAGGATAAGAACAAGTTATATTTTCTTCTTTCAATAATTTTACAGACACTTCTATATCTGTTGTTGGATATAAGTATATAATAGGTTTATCCACTGTAAGTTGCGTTCTCTGCGTTCCATAATTTTGTAAATTACCTATTTCTTCTCTTGTATTGCAATCTCTAAATTCTACCGTAGTTCCTACTTTCATATTAGTAGGAATTGCAATTAAGTATCCACTTCCATCTGACATTGATCCCCTTGCAGTTTCTTCTCCATAAATAATTATTTTATTATTTTCTTCTTTACAATCTATCAAATCCATCCTACACCAACCAGCACCATTAGCATAGCTTAGAATAATATAATTTGACTTTTTATCTGTATAATAACTTTTAATTTTTTCTTCACTTTCTAAAGCATTAGAATTAATTTCATCTATATAGTCTATGTAATCATCATATGATACTACTTCAACTTTTTGGTTTGGTTCTCCTGTATAATATTCATCTTGATGATATGCACCATTCCATGTATTTGTTGTCATTCTAGCATAATACGTTTTACCATCAATATTTACATTCTCATAATCTACTTGATTTTTATTATCTACTTCTTCTATTTCATAATTAGCATATCTATTCCAAAAACTTTTAACCTGTTTTTCATTATCTATATCAATTTTAGCATTTTCTTTTTTTAGTACAACAGTTATTACTACTACATTCTCATCATCTGAAAACACTTCATCATACATTCCTATAATATAATCTTCGCCATCTCTATTAGTAATATCAAATAAAGCATAAATGGCGGATACATTTGATGGTGTAGTTATTTTTTTATTATCATAATCATAATCAATCTCAGTCACATTTACCTCTTTGCCATTTTTGTCAATAGCCTTTTTTATAATTTTGTTTGTTGTACATTCATAAAATTCTTCATCCTCCATATATAGAAGAGACATACTATAATCAGATAAATCTGAATCGTATTTTACTCTAATAAACTCTCCTGCAAACTTGCCTATATACAATACTTGATTTGCATCTACTACATAATTATTTGATACCATATTATCTCTTGCTTCATCATCTAAAAAAACAATTTTTTCACAATATGTTGTATCTGATTCAAATTCATTTTTATATAATAAATTTGAATTTTCACCTTTAATAATACAGATTTCGCTATTATCAATTTTTTCGTCTTCTTTTACATTGTTTTCTGTTTTATTACCTGTTGTAATAGGTTGTGCTACATTATCTGTATTAGTATTTTCCGATATTTGTGTTTTATATATACATACAACCAGAATGGCAATTAATAGTATTATCACTATAGCTATTGGTATTATTAATTTTAGTGATAATTTTGCTTGTTCATTTCCTTCCATTTTATCTCCCCCATATAATTAAAATATATATCACATTTTATATTTTTTGTACCATATTGTCAAATCTATTTTGTTTTTCATAAAAAAGAGCACAATATTCTGTGCTCTTTTTACAATATACTAATTACTACTTCTGTTTTCTTCTTTCTAACATATATCCGGTAGTAGAACAAATTAACAATACTGATTCTAATATAATTCCAAATATAGACATTACATAGATATTGTATAATATCCATAAAATTCCTATTGGAATGCCTAATAATTTGTATATATTTGTTTTCTTTTGCCATACCGAAAATGTATATAGCATTGTAGCAATTACAGAAAGTAGACTTAATGGTCCATCATATGTAAATACTGCTGAAACAATTGCTATTGCATAAAGTATTATCAATATTACAATATCCAGCTTATTAATTTGCTCTCTTTTTCCATTTTTCCTTTCATCTAGCAAAAAGATAATATTTCTTATTAGTGCCACAATACACATTGCAAGGCCTGACCAAGCACTTAAAAGAAAATATGCTACTCCATTTGCAACTAATGATAAAAAACTTAAAATTAAAATTTTCTTCCTATCTTTTGCATAATATGTTATCGCAAGTAATACATACATTATTATTGTAAATACTTGTGATAAAATATAACTAATAGTTAGTTCCATTTAAAACCTCCTTCAAATTTTTTGAATACTTTTTTAGCTTTTGAAAGCATTTATATGCTTCCATTACCTCTTTTGTATTTTTAGAAATATATCCTCTTTCTTTGCTTTCTTCTGGTAAGTCTACTATTAATGTATTTTTATCTATTCCATCCCACCCATTTGCTACTATTTGTAATAGGTTTGGTTCCTTCTCTTCTATTTCATCATAATCTACATATAGTGTTTTTATATTGCTTTGCATATATATTTTTAATGTCTTATTGCTTCTAAATTCTTTTATTTTATCTTTGCTAAATATAAATATTCTTTCTACATTAACTCCTCGATTTGCCAACTCTAAATTTGCTACTCTAAATTTCATTTCCTGTGGTGATTCTGTCCATTCATCCTCCAGCATTGTAGATGCGCACCATAAGTGAGATTCTTTATTTAACTTTTTAAAATAACTGTTTATTGCATTATAAAATTTTCCAACACCTAGATTTTCTGTTCGTCCCTTTGAGTCAAATTCAATTTTTCCACCATCAGTATTTATTACCATTCCTGTAGTGTTTTTAAATTTAATTAGTAGTTCTTCAATGTCTTCTGCAATTTCATTATAATTAACTAATACATCTTTATTTTGAGCTATATTTAAAATTAAAGTATTAATTCTTAATCCAATTTCGTTTTTTAACTTTTCTGACAATTTTCCTTCTATCTTATTTCTGCTGCTATTATTGTAGTCAACTATAACTATGCTTGATTCTGAATTTAATTTTTCTGAAAAGTTTGTGATAAATATTTCCTCGTCTTTATCTATATTGTTGATAACAAAATATACAAGTCCTTCATAATATTTATCTAATTTATTTAAATCTTTTGTTCCATCTAATTCTATATATTCTACTATATATCCTTCTTTTTCTAAAACCACTTTCAAATATTCTCTTATTTCTTCTTTTGAATTTACAATCATTATTTTTTTTGGAATATTTATATATTTATAAATATTGCTTCTTTTATCAGATGGCTTTAATGTTTCTTCTGGTATCTCCCAAACCATACCCTTTTTTATTGCTCCACTTATTCTTTCTTCTTTGCAAAGTTTAATTATTCTTCTTTCTGATATTCCCCATTTTTCCGAAAGCTGTTTTGCTGTTAAATATCCCATTTTCATTCTCCTTTTGTTATTGTTCTATTTTCAGAACAATACTTGTTATATTTTTATTTTATACCATTTTCGGAACAATGTCAATACTTTATAAAAAATTCCTAATAGTATTTTACGCTATTAGGATTTTTTTACATTTTATTTTGTAGTTGGCATATATTAAATACCACAGGTGTGGATTTAAATTTGCAATTTCCTGCTGGTTGGAATGAAGCAAAAAGAATAAAATATGATCAGGGTTTTATATCGCCTGCTCCTCGTGACTTTGTTGGATTTGGTCCACTTACAGAACCAGAATCTTTAGCTTTATATAATTTTACTTTAAGACACAATTTTAGACTTATCTTAGCTTATCATACTCAAGGAAATGTTATCTATTGGCAGTTTAAAGATTTTGCTCCAGCAGAGGCTAAAACAATCGGTAATCAATTTGCACGTGTTAGTGGTTATTCTTTAGAAGATGTCCCATACAACTCTAGTTTTGCAGGTTATAAGGATTGGTTTTTACAAGAATATAGAAAACCTGGTTATACAATAGAAGTTGGTTTAGGATCTAACCCTATACCTATTTCTCAATTTGATGAGATCTACAATTCTAATCTTGGAATACTAGTACTTGGTGCAGTAGTATAAAAAAAGATGTAGTATAACTTACTACATCTTCTTATTTATACATCTATCTCTTCTAAATTTTTCTTAATTTGGTCCATAACTTTTGTAAATACTTTTAAATCTTTATTTTTAATATCTTTACCTACTGTGCTTTCAACTTCTATTATTTCATCCACTAAATCATCGTATATTTTTCTTCCTTTTGTTGTTAGTTTTATTTGTTTACTTCTAGAATCAAATTTAGCTTCAGATTTGCTTATAAGATTATTTTTTTCCATTGTTTGTAATACTCCAGATATTGTAGATTTTCTTAGGTTAAATTCTTCTTCTAGTTCCTTTTGGTAAATTGGCTGAGGTGTTTCAGCTAAATATTCAATTATATCTACTTGAACTGGGCTTAAATTGTTTTGTTTACTACTTTGTAAGTTATTTTTAATAACATATCTGTTTGTTAAAATATACACTGTTTTAATCTCTTTGCATAATCTTCTATCCATCTTTGTTCTCTCCTTCACATTTTATTATATAAACAAGTTATTATTTAGTTAAAACTATCATTATGATTGATTATTTTTACATTGGTATATCAGCATTTTTTCTCACATGTATTAGAATCCTAACTTATTTTCTAATGTGAAAGTATGCTTCCTAATGCTTCTATATTATACCATTTTTTCTTTTTTATGTCAACATCATTTTGTATAAAAAAGAAGACCAGCCCCGACTGGGGCTGATCTCTCCGCTTCTTTGCCATATGTAATTTTTTACTTGGTACGCTCACACATCCCTACCCTTCGTGGTTGAAGACGAGATGGATTCCATGCCCTTCCGTGTGCATTTTGAAGCCCTCTCTTTTGAGGTCTTCGGGAACAGTGGCATTGCATCCACAATCCAGGAAAGTTCGTCCCATGCGTGCCTGCACAAGGCAGTCACGCAGAGTTTTTTCCTCGGATAATCCCGCAATGTCCCTGTCAAATGCACTTACCAGCCGAGCCTGTTCACACCCGCGTGTCTTCGAGATGTCGTAGAGCCTAGAAGCCAGTGTCATTAGGAAAACCTCCCTTCAAAAAAATTTTTTTCTGGTTCCCATGACGTCTTCTAAAAAAGTCGTACTATTAATTATACCACGTTTTCAGCAGTTTGTCTACCTTTTTCCTAATTTTACGTTAACCGTATACTCTCTTCCGACTTCGATTTATTTTTAATTCTACTACATCTCCTGGTTTTTTCTGATAAATATAGTTTCTTAACTCACTCATTTTATTTACATTATTTCCATCTATTGAAGTTATAACATCGCCTATTTTTATATCTGCTTTGGCTACTGGTCCATCTGCCATTATTTGAACAACATATATTCCATTATCAAAACTAATTTTTGAATTCAAGTATGGAATAACCTCTTTATCGTATGCAAATATACCTAAATATGCTTCGTCAAACTGTCCTGAATTTATATAATTTTCTATTACTGGCTTTATAACATTTATTGGTATAGCAAATCCAATACCTTCACCATCATTTATTTTTATTGTATTAATTCCAAGCACCTCACCATTTGTATTAATTAATGGTCCACCACTATTTCCTTTGTTTATACTTGCATCTGTTTGAATTAGACCTTCCATATAACTAGATTTAGATCCTTCTTCTATTTTTATAGTTCTATTTGTTCCGCTAATAATCCCTGCTGTAACTGTTCTTTGAAATTCTGTTCCTATTGGATTTCCTATCGCATATACTTCATCTCCTAATTTAATCGCATCAGAATTTCCTAAACCTAAATATTGTAATCCATTCTTTTCTATTTTTACTATAGCTACATCCAAATCTGAATCAGACCATACAATTTCTCCTTTACATACTTCTCCACTTTCAAGTGTTACATAGCATGAACTATATTTATTACCTGCCACATGCCAGTTTGTTAATATATATCCATTATTAGAGATTATCATTCCAGTTCCCAAACCCAACTCTTCTATAGAAGATGTAGAGAACATATTATCTCCTAATTCTTTAATTTTAGAAATCCCCACAATACTTTTAGTTATCGTTTCAATTGTTACTTTTGATTTTTCTGTAGTTTTGTCTGTATTTGATAATCGTACTACATTAGGTTCCTCTATTACTGCTTCTTTTTCTATATTTATTTTTTTATAAAAGTCATATGAATATATACTAATAAATGCCACAAAAACCGTATATATCAACAGCTTTATGGTTCTTTTTACAATACCTGTTTTTTTGTCATATCCGTACATTTTTCCTCCTATGTATATTGTTTACAAATCTTCCTATTTTTAAACATTAAGTTATTGATTTATGTTTATCTTTTATGATATACTTCTCTTAATTAAGCAGCCGAACTATTAAAATACACATCAAGAATTGCATTAACTACAGTAAAAATAACATTGTATACGTAATTTAATACCGATTTATAATAATTAAGAGGTGCTCTTATGCAAAAAAATTTTTATGAGTTAACCAATCCTCAGAAATCAATTTGGTACACAGAAGAAGCATTTAAAGGTACACCTATTGCTAATATTACCGCTACTGTAATTATCCCTCAAGAGGTTAATTTTAAATTATTAGAAAGAGCGATAAATGTCTTTATCGAAAAAACTGATGGTTACCGCTTAAAACCTTTTATAAAAAATGATAAAGTATATCAATATGTTGAAAATTATTCTAATGTTCCTATTGAGACTATTAGTATAAATTCTGATGAGGATTTACAAAAAAGAGCAAAAAAAATTGCACTTACACCTTTTGATACATTAGGTTCTTCTTTATATGAATTTACATTAGTTAAATATTCAGATTGTCATGGTGGTTTCATAGTTAGATTACACCATTTAATTTCTGACGCTTGGAGTGGTGTTTTTAATGCATCTGAAATTATAAAAATTTATTCTTCTTTACTAAAACAAGAAGATATTTCGACTATTCAATATCCTTCTTACCTTGAATACATACAGTCAGAACAGGAATATGTTCAAAGTGAAAAATTTAATAAGGATAAAACTTATTGGAATTCATTATTCGAAAAAGTTCCAGAAATCGCTACTATTCCTAGCAGCAGTAACTTTTCTGAAAATAGTTCTATAGGAGCTTCTATTAGAAAACAATTTACAATTGATACTAATTGTGTCGATAAAATAAACACATTTTGCAAAGCTAACAAAATTTCTGTCTTCAATTTTTTCATGGCGATTTTTTCTGTTTATCTTTCAAGAGTTTCCTCACTAGATGAAATAGTTATTGGAACACCTATTTTAAATCGTACCAATGTTAAAGAAAAGCATACTTCAGGAATGTTTATCAATACCATTCCTATAAAAATATCTTTAAAGGAAAATATGGCTTTTACTACATTAGCTTCATCTATTTCAGGTGATTTATTTACCATGTTTAAACATCAGAAATATTCTTATTTATCCCTTTTAGAAGATTTAAGACGTTCAAATAATTCGATAACAAATTTATATGATGTTTTCATATCATATCAAAATGTTCGTAGTTCTTCTAATACATCTGATGTTCCTTTTGATATTCAATGGGTTCATAACGATTATACATCTGATAGCCTTGATATTCACATCTTTGATATGAACGATGCTGGAAGCTTTAATATTGCATATGATTATCAAACTATCAAATATTCTGAAACTGACATTGCAAATATTCATGAGAGAATTTTGCATATGATAGATCAAGTTTTATCAACTGATAGCATATTAATTGATGATTTAGGAATAATCACATCTGAAGAAAAGCAAAAAATCTTAGTTGATTTTAATAAAAATACTTTAGAATATGATTCATCAAAAAGTATTAAGCAACTTTTTGAAGAACAGGTTGATGAAAATTCAAATAATACTGCTGTTATATATAAAGATGATTCTTTATCTTATAAGGAATTAAATGTAAAATCAAATATACTATCTCATTACCTAATTAAACAGGGGATAAAAAAAGGAGATATTATACCTGTATTATTAGATCGCTCTATAGACTTAATAATATCTATGATTGCAATAATAAAAACTGGAGCAGTTTATTTGCCAATTTCAAACGACTGTCCTTCTGAAAGAATTAATTATATTTTAGAAGATAGTAAAGCAAAATTAGTAATAACTTCCTCTAATAATAATTTAATTGACTCAGATAGTATTTCTACTTTGCTATTAGATACATTTAATTACTCGAATAATTCTACTAAAAACACCGATGTAGAAATTTCTCCAAATGATATTCTATACATTATCTATACTTCTGGCTCAACAGGAAATCCTAAAGGAGTTCGTATATGCAATCAAAATCTAAATAATTTTGTTAACAATTTTCAAAATTATTTTGGTGGAATTAGTCCGTCAGACAATTGTTTAGCTTCTACTAATATAGGTTTTGATGTTAGTATTTTCGAATTTTTCACAACACTTCTAAGTGGTGCAACCTTGCATTTATATGAAGAAAATACTATTACAGATATATTTAAATATTGTGATGATATCGTTAAACACAATATAACACTTTTATATATTCCTCCAAATATTTTGGAAGAAGTATATAAAATCTTATCTACATATGATAATGTACCTATAAAAAAAATGTTAATTGGTGTTGAACCTATTTCTAGTAAGATAATTAAAAAGTATTATAAACTTAATAAAGATATGACGATAGTAAACGCTTATGGTCCTACAGAAACTACTATTTGTTCTACTGCTGTTGTTTTGAATAATGATTTATTAAATAATTATTCTATAATACCAATTGGCTCACCATTGGCAAATTTAAAATTATATGTCTTAGACAAACATTTAAAACCTGTTCCAATTTCTATGCCTGGCGAATTATATATTGCTGGTGATAATGTTGGAAAAGGATATTTAAACAATAAAGAACTAACCGAAAATAGTTTTATAAAATTACCTAATGATATATGTAAAAAAACTGCATATAAAACAGGCGATTTAGTTAAATGGAATGACGACGGAACCCTAAGTTTTATATCTAGAATAGATAATCAAGTAAAAATTAATGGGCACAGGATTGAACTAGGAGAAATTGAAAATTGTATATGTAGATATCCTAATATTGAAAAATGTATAGTCTTAGTAAATGATAAACAAAAAATTATTGCTTACTTCTCTTCAGCTGTAAATATTAATATATCTGACTTACGTGTGTTTCTTCAAAGAAAGTTACCTTCATACTTTATTCCTAATAATTTTGTCCAGGTAGCAAAGTTTAAGTTAACTGCTAACGGAAAGATTGACAAAAAGGCTCTTTCTAAAGTAAAGTTAGAGCAATCTGTATATGAAGCACCAAAAACAGATTTTCAAATTCAATTAGCAAAACTATTTGAAAATGTTTTGGGATATCCCAAAATAAGTATTAATGATAATTTCTTTGAAATTGGAGGAGATTCATTATCAGCAATCAAATTACAAATTGAGGCTTTTAATAGTAATATCAACATTTCATATAAAGATATTTTCGCATATCCAACTATTAAATTATTAGCTAAACACATCTCTCAAGGAGACATCCCTTCAAACGATAATAATACTATTGAAATTTATGATTATACAAAAATAAATAAACTTATTGCAAAAAACAAGGAGCCTAATAAGCCTAAACTAAAAAAAGAAAAATTAAAGAACATTCTTCTCACTGGAGTTACAGGATACATGGGAAGTCATGTTTTGGATAATTTATTAAAACATACTAGAAGTAACATTTATTGTTTGGTCAGAGCTAAGAACCATACTGATTCGCAAACTAGATTAACAGATGTTTTACGATTCTATTTTGGAAATAAATACGATGATTTAATTTTTAAAAGAATTTTTGTTATAGAAGGCGATATTACTAGACCAAAGCTTGGTTTAAATGACCTATATTATGAACAAATTGGCAAAAGTATCTCTTGTGTAATTAATTGTGCTGCTATTGTTAAACATTATGGTAATTCAGATATATTTAATAGCATCAATATAAAAGGAACAAAGAATATCGTTGATTTTTGTTCGAAATTTAATTGTAAATTAATGCATTTATCTACATTAAGCGTTTCTGGAAATATGTTAGGTGAAGGTAACTCAAACGCTGATGCCCTTAAAGTTTTTACTGAGAAAAACTTGTATATTAGTCAAGATTTATCAAACGTATATATAAATACTAAATTTATGGCCGAAAGATTAATTCTTGAAAATATTATAGAAAAAAATTTAAATGCTAAAATTATACGTTTAGGAAATATTACAAATAGATATTCTGATGGAGCTTTCCAGATAAACGTTTCAGAAAATGCATTTTTAAATAAGCTTCATTCTTTTTTAGAAATTGGTTGTATACCAGAAAAGTTAAAAGACTTAGAAGTTGATTTTGCACCAGTTGATTTATGCGCATCAGCAATTGTTAATTTAACATTTTATGAAAATCCTTTTACAATTTTTCATGTTTCTCACAACAATCATATTTCTTTTGAAAAGTTAGTAAAAATATTTAATCTTTTAGATGTTAATTTAGAATTTGTTGATGAAGAAACATTTAGCAGAAAAGTAAAAAATCTATTAAAAAATCCAGAAACTAAAAACATTATTTCTGGTATTATAAATGATTTTGATAAGGACAAACACATAGATTATTCATCTAATATCAAAATTGATACAACTTTTACTACTAAATATCTAAAAAGGCTTTCTTTTAAATGGCCTAAAATTAATGAAAAATATATTCGTAAATATGTTTTATATTTAAAATCTATTGGTTATATTAATCAATAATGGAGGTAATTATGCTTGTAGATACATTTATACTTGTTGGATTAATTATATCGGTTTTATTAATACTCTTATTGTTTTTATTTGTTAGGAGACAACAACGACAGCCAAAAGTAAAAAAGCCCTTTATGTGCATTCTTTTATGCTTATTCATTTGTTCTTCTGGGCTTATTTTACAAATTTTATTAACAAATAAATTACATGTTAATCCAATTTATTTTGAATATTTTGTTTATATTGGTACAGTTTTTTTGCCAGTTTCCTTCTTCGTCATGATTTTAAACTTTACCAGACCCAATAATACAGTTAATATAAAATCTTTAATTGTTAAACTTTCTATAATACCTGTATTTTGCTTATTAACTTTATGGACTAATGATTTTCACCATTTATTTTATAGTAAATATTCGCTAATACTATCTCAAGGAGAATATGGTCCATTTTTCTATTTAACTTCAGGTTATACATACTTATTACTTGGAATAGTATTAATTTTACTTATTACATATAGTATTAAAAACATTAGATTTTATTTTATGCAAGCACTATTTATTTTTATCGGAATTTTAGTTCCTGTTACCGTTAATTTACTTGGTGTTTTTGGTGCTATAGATATGTATATTTATATGACACCTATGTACTTTACTGTTACACTATTATGTTTTGCTATATCTATATTCAAATTTGGATTTATGAAAGTTTCTCCTGTTACTTTGAAAAATATAGTAAACAGAATTTCAGATGCCTATATTGTATTAAATGGCAACTTAGATATATCTGATTGTAATGAGACTTTATTACATATGTTTAATATTGATAATATTGATTCCATTATCAACAAAAATTTATTTAATATAAATGGCACATTTTCTGATTTTAATAATATATCAAATAAAATAACTGTTGCAGCAAAAGAAACTCAAAATAGCCATGATACAATAGTTATAGAAGAATATTTTAAAGGAATTGAAAAGTATTTTCACATTGAAATTAATGGAATAATTGAAAAAAATTCATTCCTTGGTACTTTAGTTCTTTTAAAAGATATAACTCAACACAAAATAGATATGCAAACTATTCGCGATAATCAAGATATTCTTGTTGAAAAAGAGCGTTTAGCTTCTCTTGGTCAGATGATTGGAGGTATTGCTCACAATTTAAAAACACCTATAATGTCAATCTCTGGTGCTACTCAAGGTTTAACTGATTTAATAAATGAGTATTCAAGTTCTGTGGGAGATTCAGAAGTTACAAATGAAGATCATTTAGAAATAGCAAATGATATGAGAACTTGGATAGAGAAAATCCAAACACATTTATCTTATATGTCTGATGTAATAACTACAGTAAAAGGACAAGCTGTTACTTTCTCTGATAACGCTTCATTTACTTCTTTTACTATCGAAGATTTAATAAGACAAGTAAATATATTAATGAAACACGAATTAAACAATGCTTTAGTTACACTTGAGGAAAATGTCAAGGTCAATAAAGAAACCGTGGTAAAAGGTAATATTAACAGCTTAGTGCAAGTTATTAATAATATGATTTCAAATGCAATTCAAGCATATGACGGAAAAACTGAAGAAAAAATTATTCTTTCTATTTACAAAGATGATATTTCTCATTTACTTATAAGTGTTCAAGATTTTGCAGGTGGATTGCCTGATAATGTAAAAAATAGACTATTTAAAGAAATGATAACAACAAAAGGGAAAAATGGTACTGGACTTGGATTATTCATGTCCTACTCAAATATTAAAGCTCACTTTGATGGCGATATAGTTTTTGAAACAGAAAAAGGAAAAGGTACAACATTCTATATAGAAATACCAATATAAAAAAACAAACCTCTCAGTTAACTGAGAGGTTTTATTTTTTAATATAAATAATATTGTGGATTGTATACTGCTCCATCTACTCTTATTTCTAAGTGTAAGTGTGGTCCTGTTGACCATCCTGTTGAACCAACTGCTGAAATTACATCTCCTTGATTTACGTAGTCTCCAACTGAAACATATAATTCACTGTTATGTGCATATAATGTTTCAACTCCATTACCATGGTCTATTTTTATGCACCATCCATAACCTGTTGTTGACCATCCTGAATAATTAACTACTCCTGATGCTGCTGCATGAACTGGTGTTCCTATTGGAGCTGCTATATCTAATCCTTTATGATTTCCACTGCTTCTCATACCAAATCTTGATGTTATTGTGTATCCTGATGAAATTGGATGTATTAATGATACTCCATATTGTGCTAAATCAACTGGTGCAGACGCTATTGTTGTTGCTCCTGTGCTTCCTGCTGATACATATGTTACTGGTTTCTTTTCATATAGTCCTGCAACTATTGTATCTTGATCTTGGAAATCTACCAACTGTGTGTTGTATACTTTAACATATGAAATTTCGTCTATGTTGTTACTGTTCTTTTCATCTAATTTATCAATTGCAGCTTCAGCTTCTTGTTTTGTAGATACATAATATTTTTCTTCGCCAGATTCAATAACTGCATAATATTGATAATATGTTGTTCCCAATTCTTTTATTTTTTCAATTATTTGGTTTGTATTTTCAACCTTTTCTCTTTTTACAAAACATAATGAATATTCTGGTAATTGTTTTATATCAATGAATGCTATATTTTGAGAATCTCCGCTTTCCATATATTCATTAATCATCTTTTGTAATCCATTTTTATCATCAGTATATCCTACAAATTCTCCACCCAAAGTAACACTGTACGTTGTTTTATAGAATACTGAAATGGCTCCTCCTATGATTAATATTGGGATCAATAAAATTAACACGAATTTCAAAGAACTTCTAAGGTGTACAAATAATTTTTTAATACTCGTTAAAATTTTAAACACTCCTTTATTCTCATATTTAATTTTTGATATTTTACTTTGTTTTTTAATACAAAGTAGAATATTGTCATTGCCTATTATACCAAAAATTTATAACAATGTCAAAAAAAATACACAAAAAAATTAAATTTTTTATATAAATAAAACTCCCTTATATAAGGAAGTTTCAGTATTTTATTATTTAGATACTTCATTTTTTACTTTTTGAATTTGATTTTGGTCTGCAGGACCTGCGGGTGTGTAGTATCCTTTTAATTGAGCTACTTTAAATAGTTCATATTGAAAGGCTTCGTCACTGTTTCTTATTTGTTGTACAGTTTGTCTCAATTGTACATTTTCCGCTTCTGATATTACACCTTGATATGTTGTAAGTGTAGCCTTAGTACCTTCTAATATGTCATTTACCATATACTTTTCTTCCATATATACCTCCTAATTTAAAAATGTTAATAATTTTTGTTTTGTATTTAAAGATTCTTGAGCTGCTTTTGTAAAAATTTGTTTAATTTGTGGATCAACACATTGTGTAGCATAATTATTTAATTTTTGGTAAGATGTGTCTTGTGCGCCTATTAAATGACGTAAGTTTTGTAATTCTACTTGTGTTAAATTTGCCATTTTATCATTCCTTTCCCTTAATATTTTACATTTATATTATTTACAAATATTTGGTTTTTATTCAAAAAAATAATTGTCAAAGGAAAAATTCCTTTAACAATTATTTTTCATCCTCGTATTTCAAGGTTTGCATATTTTGCCATTAATCGTTTATGTCCAACCTTTTCAAATGTTATATCTAATTTTAAATCATCATCTTCTGGTGAAACCTCTGTAATTACACCTTCGCCAAATTTTTTATGGTATATGGTTTGTCCCGCTCTATATTGAGATAAATCTGCTGTTGCTGGTTTTGCTGATATTGAATTCAAAAAGCTTTCTGCAGTTCTAAATCCATATGAGCTTGCTGTTTTAGTCTTTTCTGGTACAGCTATGTATGATTTTGTTGGTGATGTATGATTTCCATATTGCCATTCTCGATCTTCTACTTTTCTTTCTTTCATACCTTGTTTTTCAAGTAATTCTTCTGGTATTTCTTCAAGAAATCTTGATATTTTATTGCAAGATGTTGAACCAAATATTGTTCTTTGTTCTGCACATGTCATAAATAAATATTCTTTTGCCCTTGTTATTCCAACATAGCACAAACGTCTTTCTTCCTCTAACTCTCTTTGTTCTCCTATTGATCTGTAACTTGGGAATAATCCTTCTTCCATTCCGATTAGAAATACTACTGGAAATTCAAGTCCCTTTGCAGTGTGTAATGTCATAAGTGTAACCGAATCTTCCTCTTCTTCCATATTGTCCAAATCGCTTGATAAAGTTATGCTTTCTAAGAAATCTCCTAATGAATTTTCTGCATTTTGTTCTTCAAATTCCATTGCAACTGTTAAAAATTCATCTAAGTTCTCTATTCTACTCTTTGCTTGTGCGGTATTCTCTAATTCCAAAGCCTTTGTATATCCTGTTTTATTCAATACTTCCTTTAATATTTCCGATATAAGCATTTCTGATTTTTTCGCAGATAATTCTTCAATTATTCCTACAAATTCTCTTGAATTTAGGAACACCTTATTTAATCCATATTGCTCTGCATTTTTTATTATTTCATACATAGATGTTTCATTTATTTCAGCTAGATTTGCTATTTTTTCTATGCTTGTAGCTCCAATTCCTCTTTTAGGTTCGTTTATAACTCTTTGCAAACTAATATTATCTACTGAATTTTGTATTAATCTCAAATAAGCTATTGCATCTTTTATTTCTTTTCTTTCGTAGAATTTCAATCCACCTACTATTTTATATGGGATATTTTCTCTTCTTAAAATATCCTCCATACTACGTGATTGGGCATTCATTCTATATAAAATTGTAAAATCTGTATTTTTATAATATTCTTCTCTTTTTAATCTGTTAATTTGTTCTACAACAAAGTTTGCTTCATCGTATTCGTTTCCAAGTCTTGCTACAACTGGAACATGTCCACCTTCTTGTTCTGTCCATAGATTTTTTTCATATTTTTTTTCATTATGTTTTATTACAGCATTTGCAGCATCTAATATTGCTTTTGTTGATCTGTAATTTTGCTCCAGTTTGATGATTTTTGTTCCTGGAAAATCTTTTTCGAAATTAAGTATATTTGATATATCTGCTCCTCTGAAAGAGTATATTCCTTGGTCATTATCTCCTACAACTGTAATATTTCCATTTTTAGATGATAGTAATGTTATTAATGTAAATTGTGCTTTGTTTGTGTCTTGATACTCATCAACTAAAACATATTTGAATTTATCTGAATAATATTCTATAACATCTGGATTTTCCATCAATATTGTAATTGTTAGATTTATAATATCATCAAAATCTACACCATTGTTCTTTTTTAGTTTTCTTTGGTATAAGTCATATACCTCAGAAATTTTCTCTCTTCTATATTCTCCATTTGCTCTTAATTTGTATTGAGTTGGTGTTAGCATTTCGTTCTTTGCGTTGCTTATTTCTGATAATACACCTCTATCTGTAAATATTTTATCATCAAGATTCAATTCCTTTAAGCATTCTTTAACTAATGTTTTTTGGTCTGATGCGTCAAATATTAAAAAATCTGAATTATATCCAACTCTATCTATAAATTTTCTTAATATTCTTAAGCAAATTGAGTGGAATGTTCCTACCCACATGTCATTTATTCCTTCGCCTATTAGTCCACCAATTCTTTCTTTCATCTCATTTGCTGCCTTATTTGTAAATGTGATTGCTAATATATTCCATGGTTGTATGTTTTTTTCTCTAATTATGTATGCAATTTTATGTGTTAATACTTTTGTTTTTCCACTTCCTGCACCTGCTATTACCAAGCATGGTCCTTCTGTTTTTAATACTGCTTCTTGTTGTTTATCATTTAATCCTTCGAGTAATTCCATTGGTACATTTATCATCCTTTCATATTATATCTAAAATGTATTTTTCTGGTTCAACATTTTCTTCTACAATTTCATATGTTTCTCTTATTCTTTGAACTGCTTCTTTCCCAACCTGTTCATTGTTTGCATGAACATAAGCAATTATATCTCCTGTTCCAACTTTATCTGCTATTTTTCTTTCTAATATAATTCCTACTGCATGGTCAATACTATCTTCTTTTTTTACTCTTCCTGCGCCTAAATCAACTGATATTTCTCCAACTGTTTTTGCATCTATTGCTGATATATATCCTGATTTTTCTGCAGTAACAGGCATAACATATTCTGCTTTTTTAAATTTATCTGGATTTTCTATATAACTAATATCTCCGCCTTGACTTTGAATTAACTCTAAGAATTTGTTATATGCTTTTCCATTATTTATATTTTCCATTATTTTATTTTTATTCTCTTCTATGTTGTCTCCCTCTCCTGCGAGTTTTATAATCTGGCTTCCTATTCCTAAAATAATTTCTTTAATATCTTCAGGAAGATTTCCTTTTAAACATTCTATTGTTTCTAGTATTTCTAATGTATTTCCTACAGCCTTTCCAACTGGCTCGTCCATATTTGTTAAAACACAGATTGTTTCTCTATTTGCTAATCTTCCTATGTCTTTCATTAACTTGGAAATCTCAACTGCATCTTCTTTTGTTTTCATGAATGCACCACTTCCAACAGTTACATCTAAAACAATTTTTTCAGCTCCCGCAGCAATCTTTTTACTCATAATGCTTGAAGCAATAAGAGGTTTGCTACCAACACATGCAATTGTATCTCTTAATGCATAAAGCTTCTTATCAGCAGGTGCTAAGTTTGCAGTTTGTCCTATTACGCTAATTCCTGTCTTTTTTACTATTTCTATAAATTTATCTACTGAAACTTCAGTATTATATCCTGGGATGGACTCTAATTTATCTATTGTTCCACCTGTAAAACCAAGTCCTCTACCAGACATTTTTGCAACTGGTATTCCTAGTGATGCAATTATTGGCATTAATACTATTGTTATTTTATCACCTACACCACCTGTGCTATGTTTATCAACAACAGTTTTATTTAAAACAGATAGATCTAATGTTTCTCCTGAATGTGCCATTGCTAGTGTTAACTCTGTTGTTTCTTCTTTTGTCATTCCATTTAAATATATTGCCATAACTAATGCTGCAGCCTGGTAATCTGTTACATTACCTTTAACATATTCTGTTACAAAATATTTTATTTCGTCTTTACTTAAAATTTGATTGTCTCTTTTATGAGCTATAATTTGTTGTATGTTCATATATTTTCCTCCTTTTTATATGAAGTTTTTTATGAAACTCTTTCTGTGTAATGGACATGGTCCAATCTCTTTTATTGCTTGAATATGTTTTGCTGTTCCATATCCTTTATGTTGCGCAAAGCCATACTCTGGATATATTTCGTCGTATTCTTTCATTATTCTATCCCTAGTAACCTTTGCTATTATTGAAGCTGCTGATATACTATATACTTTTGCATCTCCTTTTATAATTGATGTATACGGAATTCCACATGTATCAATATGTTCTAACGCATCTACAACTAATCTTTCTGGTTTTGTTTTTAGATTAGTTATTGCTAGTTTTAATGCTTTTTTGGTTGCATTTAAAATATTTATTTCATCAATTTCTTCTTGATCAACAATGCCTACAGCCCAATCTATTGCTTCTTCTGTTATTTTCTCGTATAACATTTCTCTCTTTTTTTCAGAGATTTTTTTAGAATCATTTATCCCTTCTATAAATGATTCTGGCTTCATAATTGCTATTCCAACTACAACAGGTCCTGCTAGAGGACCTCTTCCTGCTTCGTCAATTCCAGCAATACTAGTAACTCCAGTATTGTATAAGCTGACTTCAAATTCTTTTAATTTATTCAATCTCTCGATTTCTTTTTCCTTCATTTATGCACCTTCATTTTCTGCATTTTCTACTACATTATTATCTTCTTCAACTTTCTTTTCTGGTTGATCTTCTACTACAAAGCTACCTTCTAAACCTAGCGAATAATATACTTTACCTGAGTTATAATCAACAACATAAAATTCTTCCTCATTTATTCTTATTTGTGATAGCCCATTTTGATTAACATCATCTTGTGTAATGATGTATAAATCTGAGTTTTCTATTTTTGATAGTTCGTTTTTAAATTCATCTGAAACTTTGTATCCTGTTTCGTTGTTGTTGATATCTAATTTTGTACCTAATAATGGTACAGTCTCGTCTACCATATGTTTATTACTAACATTTGTAGTTAATGCTCTTATTGATAATACATGAGCATGAATATCTGCAACATTTTCTTCATCCGCTTTGTTCTTTATATATATTGCTCCCCATACAATTGCTATTATAAGTGCAACCGCAATAATAGTTAAGATTATTAATGAAGCGCCCTTTTCAGATTTCATTCATTTTCCACCTTTCTAAAATATTATCTATATTATATATGTATATTACTCTTTTTTCAAGACTTTACTTTTTTTAATTTTCTTTTAATTTTATTGTTGTATTCTTTAAAATATAGATTATAATAGATATATGGAGGTTTTATATGAATGATGACGAATTTGTAAATAATTTTAAACCATCTCCAGAGACTGGAACTCCACGACCAAGACGTAATAATAGCTTTTCAATAATTTTTGCAGCATTGCTTGTATCTGTAATTGGCTCTTTAATAGTTTGTGCGTGTTTTCGTAGTCTTACAAAATCAGATGGAGATACGGATACAGTTGAGGTTGTAACAAGTACTCCTCAAACTAACAGTCCAAATTTAACTCAAGTTTCTTTGGAACAATATTCTGATACTGCAATTTACGCAGCCAATAAAGTTTTACCTTCTATCGTAAGTGTATACGTAGAATATGAAATTAGTTATTACGGCAGAACTCAAACAAGCCAAGCCCAAGGATCTGGAGTAATAATTAGTAAAGATGGATATATTCTTACTAACAACCACGTAATTAGCTCAGGTGATTCTTCAGCTTTTTATGAAGTTTCAGAAGCAAATTCTGTAAAGATAAAATTGTATCAAGATGATAAAGAATATGATGCAAAAATTATTGGTTCGGATGCCAAAACAGATTTAGCTGTTTTGAAAATTGAAAAAGATGATTTAGTTGCAGCGGAATTAGGTGATTCTTCTTCTGTTAAAGTTGGAGAATTTGTTTTAGCTGTTGGTAATCCATATGGATTAGAACATTCAGTTACATCAGGTATTATAAGTGCTTTAAATAGAGAAATGACTGTAGATTCTTCTGAATATACTGTAATTCAAGCAGATTGTGCTATAAACTCTGGTAATAGTGGTGGTGCTTTTGTTAACAGCAAAGGTCAAGTTATTGGAATAGCTACATTAAAACTATCTGGCACAGGAATTGAAGGTGTAAGTTTTGCAATACCTATTAATGATACTGAACCAATTTATAAAGAACTAATTGAAAATGGAAAAATAATAAGACCATTTATAGGAATTCAAGGTATTGATGTTGATACACAAACGGCTGTAAGAAATCATTTAACAGAAGGAATTTATATTGATAGCTTTGTTAAAGGAAGTCCTGCAGCAGATTCTGATTTGAAAGTTGGAGATGTAATTGTTTCAATTGATGGTAAAGAAATTAAAACAATGGATGAATTAAATGAATACAAAAATACAAAAGAAGTTGGAGATGAAATCACCTTAGGAATTTATAGAGATTCTAAAAAAATGGAAGTAAAAATTATATTAGGTGAAGAATAAAATAAAAAATAAGCATAGAAATATGCTTATTTTTTTACGCTTTAATAAACTCTTTTAAGTCTTTCCAAAAATCTATTTTTTTTGATTCATCTCTTAATAATGCTGCTGGGTGAAATGTTGGTAAAATTTTGATGCCATCTTTTTCAAACCATTTACCCCTGCTTGCTGTTATCCCATATTCTTCCCCAAGAATATTTTTTAGTGCTACACTTCCCAACAAACATATTTTTTCTGGATTTACTAATTTTATTTGTGATTCTAAATACTCTTTACAGGCATCTGCCTCATTCTTTTCTGGATTTCTATTTTGAGGAGGTCTACATTTAACAATATTTGCTATATATACATCTTCTCTTTTTATTCCGACACCTGTAAATGCTTTGTCCATAAGTTGTCCAGCTCTTCCAACAAACGGAATACCTTGTGCATCTTCATCCGCTCCTGGACCTTCACCTATAAACATTACTTTAGCTTGTTTATTTCCAGTTCCTATAACAACATTATGCCTTCCATTACACAACTTACATTTATTGCATTTTTTGCAAGCATCTTCCAACTCTTCCCAATTCTGGTACATAATCTACTCCTATCTTTTCTGTATTTCAGTGCCACATCCAAATTCCAGCAAGATGGCACGGGTTTTATATATCAATATTATTTTAGGCATAATATCGCAACATTTCTTCCAGATTTATTGCCATCTTGTCTATACGAATGTATGAATTTATGATTACACATTGTACATACATTACAATTTATAATATTTTCCTCTTTTACTCCATCTTCAAGCATCATATTAATATTTATTCTTGTTGTATCTATATAACTTTTTCCTGTAACCTCATTATCTTTTATTATTGTATCTATGTCTTTCATGTATTTAAAAGTATTATAAAAAATATCTCGCACGTCTTTATCTACTTCAAAATGACATTGCTTTATACATGGCCCTATTGCACAAACTAAATCTTCAGGATTGCTATTATATTCTTCTTTTAATTTATTTATTGCACATTTAACTATCTTTTTTGTTGTTCCTACCCAACCAGAATGCACTAGAGCAACTGCATTTTTTTCCTTATCATAAATATATATTGGTGTACAGTCTGCAAAAGATAACATTAAAACTCTTTCTGTTTCATCTGTTACTAGTGCATCTACATCTTTTAATTTTTCTATGTAAATACCTTTTTCATCATCTATTCTTTCTACATTATTTGTATGTGTTTGCATTGGTCTAATTAAATTATTGTTTGACAACCCTAAATTATTACATATACTTTTATTGTATTTTTCTATTTCAACTTTCTTTTCGTGATATGTTACGTTATTTCCAAAATCCATTGGTCTTAATGTAAATCCATGTTGTATATTTTCATATTCTAATAACTTTTTAAATTGTAAGTATCTGGTACCATTATTATTTGTAATTACAATTTCATCATTGAGTAATTTTCCGTCTTTCAATATTTCAATAAATTCATCTGCTTCTTTATTTAAATCCGCTGAGTTGTTTATTATTATATAATTGGATTGTTTTATATAGAATTCATCTTTTTCTTGTATTTTTAGTCTTTTTTCTAATGTTTCTCGATCTGTTTTGTCTCTTTGTATAATTCTTTCTAGTTTTATTTCCTTTTTGGCTAATAATGATATTGTAATGTTACACTCTTCATTTAGCTTACTTTCAAATAAAAGCGGTACATCCATTACTATATTTTTAGTTCCTATTTTATTTATTTCATTTTTTATCTCTTTAACTATGTAATTATTTGTTAATTGGTTTAGTTCATCTCTTTTAGCATCATTTTCATAGACAATTTTGGCTAATTTCTTTCTATCTATTCCATCTTCTAATAAAACTTCTCTTCCAAAATGTCTTATAATCTCATTATAATATTCATGACCTTTTATAGTACATTTTCTTACTATTTCATCTGCATTTATTATTTCTGCTTGTAATTTTTTTGCTAAAATCTTTGAAAATTTACTTTTACCTGTTCCAGAGTTTCCTGTAACACCAATTATATACATATTTTCTCCTTTTCTATTAGCTATTTTTTTCTTTCTCTAACAGTTTAGCTACTTGTTGTGGAACAAATTGTCTTATATCCATATTGTTTTCCCATAACTCCATAACTAGACTTGATGATAAATATCCTAAATCTCCTGCCCTAAAATAGCACGTATCCAATTTTCCAATCTTTTCGTTTGCCTCTGAAATGTTCTCTTCATATTGATAATCTGTACCATTTCTAAGACCTCTTATTAGTATATCTGCATTAAATTTTTTAGCTTCTTCTACTGTTAATCCTTCGTATAATGTTACTTCAACATTTGTTAAGCCTAATTCTGCTATAACTTCTTCTATCGCGTTTTTCATTTTTTCTTTATCTACTCTTCCGTTTTTACTTGAATTGTATGCAATCCCTACAATTACTTTTTCAAAACATTTTGCTGATTTTTTTACAATTTGTAAATGTCCATTTGTAAATGGATCAAAAGATCCTGCATAAAAACCTATCATATTATTCTTTCCTTTCTCTTATTTCTTCTAGTATCTCTTCCTTTGTCTTAGTTCCTAAATATTGATATTCATTTTCTTCTGGATTAAATCTACATATATTTTTAAATTCACAATATTTACATGTTGAAGTTTTTGTTTTCACATCATACATAGGCTTAATTTCTATATTTCCTGTCATTATTTCTTTTGATATTTTTGTAATTGTTTTTCTTATTGTTTCTTGTAAGTCGCTAAATTGCTCTTTTGTAACAACACTAGATTTTTTTTCACTTATTTTTTCATCTTTACCAATATAAACTGGAACTACACTCGAACTACCTGATTCCAATTTATTATCCATCATTTTTATAACTTGAATATCTGCTAAAATAAGTCCTTTCATTTTAAAACTTTTTCGTATTCTATCTTCTATTTCATCATCAGTTAAATTTTTACTTTCTTTTATAATTGGTTCTAACAAACTAAAATAAAGTACTCCTGCTGGTTCTTTATTCTTTTTCTCTGCCATTATATCTATGTATGTTAATAATTGAATTTGAGTTCCTGCCATCATTTGATTTAAGTTTATATTTTTTTCTGAAGATTTATAATCTATAATTCTTATGTATTTATCTTGTGCAATATCCAATCTATCAACTTTTCCAACTAATTCAATATTTCCAATTTTTTTACTAAATTCTAACTCATTTGCCATTGGTTTAAAATCACTATTTTGCATTTGATATACAATATATTTTATAGATAGCATAATTGTATTTTTTAATTTATTAGTTAGAACTATAAATTTAGGTGAACTTGAAAAGATTTGATTTTTATTTAATTGTAATTTGCTATCAATTATTTCATTTACAATATCTTCAATTTCCTGTGTTGTTATAGTATCAATATTATCAACTCTATCAAAAAATTCATCTAAAACTTCGTGCATAAAAGTCCCTGTGTCTATTGGACTCATTCTATATTCTTCGATATTTTTCAATCTTAATCCATATTTTAAATGGAATGAAAATGGACAGTTTTTATATTGTTCCATTTTTGATACACTAGTTTTAAATACTTCTCCATATATTCTTTTTATATTTTCTTCATTTATTTTTTCAGCCACATTTGTATAATCAAGTGCTTTTAAATTAGTTTGTAATTTCGTCTTCCATTTTGCATTTTGATTGTACCAATTATATATGTCATACCATTTATCTTCTATTTTTTCTCCATTTGCTAATTTTTTAAGCTCTACCATCAACGCTTCAAACGAATCATTTACGTTTATAATTTCTGTATTAGGTTCTATTATATAACTTTTTTCTTTTAAATTTGGAAATATCTTTTTTATTTTATTAATTAATACAGATGGTCTTAACGAAGATCCTTCTTTATTAGTTGAATTATACGATACATACAATTTTTCTTCAGCAATACTAAATGCTTTATATGTGTTAAATTGGTCTTCATATAAGTTCTCTAAAGTATTTTTAGCTATTTCCAAATTATTTTGTTTTAATATGTCTCTATCTTTGTCATCAAAAAAACCTTCGTTTTTATTTACACTTGGAAAAGCTCCATCATTCATACCTATAATAAAAATCGCTTTAACTTTTTGCGTTCTAGTCCTATCAATATCTCCTATTAAAACTTGATCCATAAATTGAGGTATTTTACCCGCCTTTTTGTTCTTTAGTCCTATTTTCAACAATTCTTTATATGTATCAAAAGACATATTTTCGTTGTCAAAAAAGGTAACTATCTCGTCTAAGACATCGATTAATATCTCATAACTAGCTTTATACTCTCTTGCAATTTCCAGTTCATTCTCTTCAACAAATTTATCAATTTTTTGATTGATTTTTTCTTGAATCTTATTGTCATTAAGAAAATTATATAGTTCTTTTGAAATATCTTTAGCTGTTTTTCCTTTATCTAAATTTTTTCTTAAATTTATAAGAGGTGTAACTATTTTCTTTTGCAAATCAGCAAACTCTAACCAGGGTGTTTTATGCCATTTATTGCCCCTTATACCATTTTTTACACAGTAGTTTTCTACCATATAAATATCTTCTTTTTTTATGTCTGTAAAACCAGACTTTATATAATTAAGTACAGATTCTTGTGACCAATTATTTGAAAAAATCTCTATTATTGATAACATATATTTTATTAATATGTTTTCTGTTACTTCTATTTTTTCATCTATGAAAAACGGTATTTCAAATTTATTAAATACTGCTTTTACTATGTTATTTATATTAGATATATCATTTGAAATAATGGATATATCACTGTATTTCCAACAGTTTTCTCTAACAAGTTTTATGATTTGTTTTGCAACAATTTCTAGCTCTGAATATTCATCATTTGTTAATGCTATTTCTATATTATTGACTTTTTGTATATATTTTTCTATTTTAATATTGTATATATTTTGTTCTAAATGTAGTAATTCTTCACTTTTTAATCTGTAGTTTTCTTCTAATTTAATTTCGTTATCTATTTCTATATCTAATTTTTTTGCTAACTTTATTATTCTATTAGCAAATATCTTATTATTATAAAAAATATCTATTTCAGGTATAGAATTTTCGTTTAAATTATCTGTGCAAACACATACATTTACTTGTATTGCTTTTTTTAAAATTTCTTCTAGGACAGAATATTCTTGCATTGTAAATCCTGAAAATTCATCTATATATACAATTGCATTATCAAAAATATTGCTTTTTGAGATGTTCTTATACATTCGTGTTAGTACATCATCTTCATCTATGTATTTATTTAAAATATTTGATTCATATGCTTTATATATTTCCTGTATTTCTAGTAACTTCCCTTGTAAATTTATATCACTAATATTCTCAATATTTTCATCAATTCTATTTGGTGTTATATTATGCTTTTTTAACTCTGTTATTTCTTTTAATATTAAGTCTATATTCTCTTTATTTTTATTTAAGAATCGTAAATTGTCTTTTTGTTTTTGTAAAATTGAATAAATAATCATGGCTTGTGCTGACTGAGATAACACGATTTCATTTGCTCCACCAACTTCATGTGAAATTCTATCTGCTAATCTTTTAAAACTAAGAACTTCAACATTTATAGATACATTATTTTCAAGTACCTCTAATAAACGCCTTTCCATGGAATATGAAAATTGTTCTGGCGTTATTATAAATGCTTTTTTATTTGGATTGTTTTTTATTTCATTAAGGAAATATGCACTCTTTCCTGTACCAGCCTTGCCATATATTATTCGTAAACTCATTTATTAATTCCTTCCACAATTTTAGTTAGAATCTCTTCTCCAATAGAAAAGATATTGTTGTGCTAACCCAGCTTTTTCTCCATATTGTTCTTTTGCAAATTTTTTTATTATCTGTGGTTTTTGCTCTTCATTATTAAAATATAATTCAGACATTACTCTTCTAACCCATACATCTATTGGAAATACTTGATATTTTTTTAATGCAAAAAGCATTATACAATCTGCAACTTTGGGTCCGACTCCTGGTATTTCGAGTAAATATTCTTCTAATTTATTTACATCTTTCTCATTTTCTAATTTTTCTAAATCTATTTCACCATTGCAAACTTTTTTTGTTGTTTCATATACTCTTACATCTCTAAATCCTAATCCCAAATTTCTTAAATCTTCTACACTTGCTTTAGAAAGTTCTTGTGGTGTTGGAAAAGAATAATATGTATTTCCCTGAAACTCAATTGCTTTTCCATACTCTTTAGATATTCTTTCTATTATTTTTTTTATTCGCGGTATATTGTTGTTTGCAGATATTATAAAAGAAATTAATGTTTCCCATAAATCTTGATGTAGTATTCTAATGCCTTCTCCATACTTAATACTATTTTTTAAATGTTCATCTATTTTAGATAAATCAGATTTTATACTTTCATAATTATCACTTAGTGAAAAATAATCTTCACATACATCTTTTATATCTCTTACACAATTTCCTGTAATAATAACTTGATTATTTTTCTCTTCAACTTTCATTACATTATCTTTAAAAATTCCAATATAGCTACCATCATCTTGCTTATTCCATCTGAAACATTGTCCACATTCAAAAATATGAACTGAATTAAATGATTTTTTATCTTTTAAAATATATTGTTGTTCCATTATTTTCACCACCTATATTTTAGCAAAAAACCTAGCTAGTTTCAATATCTAGCTAGGTTTTTATAATTACCTTTTGTTACTCTTCTGAATGATTTTCTACTTGTTCTTCCTCTTTGATTTCTGTTTCAGCTGTTGTTGTAATTTTTTCTTCTACTGTTTCCTCTTTTTCATCGCGTTCTGTTAATTTTTCGATACTTACTACTTTTCCTTCGTTTGTTCTCATTAATGTTACACCTTGTGTTGAACGGCCTAGAACGCTTATATCTGTAACATTAATTCTTATTATTGTACCTGTATCTGTAATTAACATTACGTCGTCGCCTTCTTCAACTATTCTTATACCAACTATTTTTCCTGTCTTTGGAGTTATCTTATATGTGATTACACCTTTTCCTGCTCTTGCTTGAACTCTATATTCATTAAGTTCTGTTCTCTTTCCAAATCCATTTTCTGTAATAGCTAATAAAGTTGCTTTACTATTTGCAATTATTGATTCCATTCCTATTACATAATCATCTTTGTTAAGTTTTATTCCGATAACACCTTGTGATACTCTTCCACATGCTCTAACATCTTTTTCTTCAAATGTAATTGCTAAACCTTCTCTTGTAACAAGAACTACATTATCTTCACCATCTGTTAATCTAACACCTATTAGCTCATCATCTTCTTTTAATGTTATTGCTAATAATCCTGTTTTTCTTGCAGAATTATATTCAGGTAATGCTGTTTTCTTAATTATTCCGTTTTTTGTTGCAAATAATAAATATTTTCCTTCGGCAAAGTTTTGAATTGGAATTATAGTTGATATTTTTTCGTCAGCATCTAAACTTAATAGATTTACTATAGCTGTTCCTCTTGCAGTTCTTCCTGCTTCTGGAATCTCGTATCCTCTTAATCTATACAATTTTCCTTTATTACTAAAGAATAATATTGTATCATGTGTAGAAGCTGTAAAGATTTCTTTAACAAAATCTTCTTCTTTTGTTGCAATTCCTGTAATTCCTTTTCCGCCTCTTTTTTGGCTTTTATAAATATCTACTGGCATTCTTTTTACATATCCAAAATGAGTTAAAGCTATAACATTTGTTTCTTCTTTAATCATATCTTCTATTTCAATTTCGCCTTCTGCTGCAACTATTTTTGTTTTTCTGTCATCGCCAAATTTTTCTTTTACTTCTAATAATTCTTCTTTGATAATTCCATATACAAGTGTTTCACTTGCTAAAATTTCTTTCAAATGTGCAATTAACTTCATTAATTCATTATATTCTTCTTCGATTTTTTCTCTTTGTAATCCTTGTAATGTTCTTAATCTCATATCTAATATAGCTTGTGCCTGTATTTCAGAAAGACCAAATCTCTCCATTAATTTTTCTTTTGCATCATCATAAGCAGTTCTAATAATATGGATTACTTCATCAATATTATCTAATGCAATCTTTAATCCTTCTAATATGTGTGCTCTTGCCTCAGCTTTTTCTAATTCAAATTGGGTTCTTCTTAAAACTACTTTCTTTCTATGTTCAATATAATGATCTAAACATTCTCTTAATGTTAGTATTTTTGGTTCTCCATTTACTAAAGCAAGCATAATAGCACCAAATGTATCTTGCATTTGTGTGAATTTGAATAATAAATTTAGAACAACTTGAGGGTTTGCATCTCTTTTTAATTCTATAACAATTCTTACTTTTTCTTCTCTATCAGATTCATCTCTTATTCCAGAGATTCCCTCTATTCTTTTTTCTTTTACTAAATCTGCAATGTTTTCTATTAATTTAGATTTATTTACTTGATATGGTAAAGATGAAACTATAATTCTTCTTTTTCCTCCAGACATTTCTTCAATATCTGTTTCTGCTCTTAAAGTTATTTTTCCTCTTCCTGTTGTATATGCTTCTCTTATTCCTTCTCTACCTAATATTAATGCACCTGTTGGGAAATCTGGTCCTTTTATAACAGTCATTAATTCTTCATCTGTAACATTGTCTTCATCTATAATTTTTATTATTCCATCAACTAGTTCTCCTAAATTGTGTGGTGGTATATTGGTTGCCATACCTACTGCAATTCCAGATGAACCATTTGCAAGTAATGCTGGAATTCTTGAAGGTAAAACTGTTGGTTCTTGTAATCTATCATCAAAGTTAGGCATAAAGTCTACTGTATTTTTTTCAATATCACTTAACATGTATTGTGCAATTTTAGACATTCTTGCCTCTGTATAACGATAAGCAGCTGGTGGATCACCATCTATAGATCCAAAGTTTCCATGTCCATCTACCATCATGTATCTAAGCGAAAAGTCTTGTGCCATTCTAACTAATGCATCATAAACAGATGAATCTCCATGTGGATGGTATCTACCTAAAACGTCTCCTACTGTTGTTGCACATTTTCTATATGGCTTGTCTGGTGTAAATCCATCTTCGTGCATAGTATAAAGAATTCTTCTATGTACGGGTTTTAAACCATCTCTTACATCTGGTAAAGCTCTTGCAACTATAACACTCATAGCATAATCAATATATGCTGTTTGCATCTCTTCTTCAATATCTCTTTGTATAATATTTTCTTCTGCCTTATCCATTAAAATTCCTCTTTTCTCATATATTTTTTACCTTCATATTATATATGAATAAACTAAATTTTGCAAGAAGCTTTTATTACTTTTTTACTAATTTACTAACATTCTTACTAGTTCTTTTTCTTCAATTGTTAAATTAAAATCTTTTCCCTTATTTTTTATTAGTTCATGTAAATTTTCTACTTGTCTTGCCTTTATTAAAGTTTCTTCAAGTGGTATAACCTTCTCTAGATTTTCTTGTATTTTTTTATATTGGTATTCCATATTTGTGAAATTTTCTTCTTTATAATATTGTTGCCACTTTTCTATATAACCATCTATTTTTTCAATTATTTCAATTTGATCATCAAAACTCTTTTCTATACTTTTTTCAACTTCTCCTAATATTTTATTTTTTCCTTTTTTAATCGCATTAGATGTTTTCTTATCTATATATCCTTTATTTTTTATTAGGTCTATCCCTTTATCTAAAACTCCAGAAACAGTATCTATTAATCCTCCACTATCTATTACATTTTTAACCTGTGAAATATTTTCAAAATTTCCTGTTACAATTCCTATTACACTTTTACCAAAATTAACCGCGCTATCTATACCTGTATTAATTGCAGATGTAATGCCTTCATTTAATAATGCATCTTTTATATCTATTATTTCATCTTCTATAAAATCTGGTAATACATTTCTAAGACCAACATTTACACCCAAGTCTACAGCTTTACCAATATTACTTTTTAAAAATTCACTTTGTTTTTGTTCTAAAAAACTTCTCACACTTGTCATACTTCTTTTTATACTTTCATCTACTTGTTTTGTATTTTCTAAATTTATTTTATTCATAATATCTCCTTTAAAATTTTTTCATATTCTTTTAAAATACTTCTGTTTATAATTTTAAAATTTGTATTTTCTAGTAAAGTATAATAATTACTTTGTTTTATATAACCTATAATTTTGAAATCATAAAATAACTGTTTAAGTATATTTTTGCTAATGGAAAAGCTATTCTGTTTGTTAAATAAAATTAAAATCTTTTCATTTTTTATATTGTACTTATTAATTATCTTTTCTAATATTAAACTTGATTCTTTTATACCCATTAATGTTGGTTCAATTAAAAATATGATTTTATTGCTTTTAAGTAAAACTTTATAATTATCTTCAAGATTATTTATTTCAAAAAAAATGTTTTTATATATTGCAGTATCTTTATCTTCGATTTTTGTTACATGTAAAACATCTAAGTTTTTATTAAATCGAACCAAATCACTTGTCTTTTTTCCAATATACAGGCTTATATCGGATTTTTCTTTATCTATCTCTATAATAAGGTTTCTTTCTATTTTATTATTCATTCCTAATAAGATAGAAACTATACTTTTACCAACATTATTCGTTCCAATCACTGATATATAGTGGGTTATACCATTTTTTATGTCATTATTTTTTATCTTTTTCTTCTTATCTTTTGTCACAAAATTTTTGCTTTTATGTCCAAATTTTGCTTTGTTTGGTAAATATTCCGTCTTTTCTTCTTCTATTTTAGCTATAAATTCATTTTCTGTAATTTCATTATTAATATAAATGTTATATATTCCTTTCTTTATTAAAAATTCTTGTAATTTGTCATTTTTATTATCTAAAAAAATATATATTTTTGCATTTTCACACTTATATTTGATTGTATTTATAAATTCATAAATATTCATTTCTCCTGGAAGTATATTACTTAGAATTATTATATCTATATCATCATTTTCTTCTAAGCAATCCAGTAATGCTTCTTGATATTGTATATCCTTACAGACAATTTCATAGTTTTTTTTATATTGTAATTTTTCATTTAATTGTTCATTATTTAATGCTGTTACTATTTTCATTTTATCCTCTTTTTTCTTCAATAATATCTTTTTCAAAGTCATCACATTCTACTTTCGTTAGAAAGTGATCCTCTCCAGCAAATATTAAACATTCACCTCTTTTTAATGTTCGTATTTCAATTTTTTCTTTTTCAGATAACTTTGTATATTCGCTTAATATTGCTATATTTTCTTCTTCCAATGAGAAAAATATTTTATTACTTGAATTATTTATTATACTTTTTCCATATATACCATTTTCCAAACTAAATAAATCAGATATATCTTGAGTAATTGCTACACTACTTCCACCATATTTACGGATCGTTTTAAATATTTTATATATAAAATTTGCAACGTCTTTATTTGATGTTACTCCTATTAATCTCCATACTTCATCTAAGTATATTGCTTTCTTTTTAGTTCTATCTATTTTTATACGATCCCAAAAAAATTCTGTAAAAAGAAAGAGTCCATATTTTAAATTTTCTTCTCCTAATTCATAGATATCTGCAATTATTAATTTATTATTAAGAACTATATTTGTATAGTTATTAAAAAATTTTAATGAACCCTTAACAAAAGGTATAAGTTTTGTTTGCATCCTTTTTGTTTTATCATCCTTACCAAGAATAACATATAAATCTTCTAATATTGGCATATCCTTACTTTCTTTAAATATTGGCTTTATATTGATTTTATCTTTATCATTTTTATATAATGATCTATCATCAAAAGTAATACCTTTTTCTGCATAACATTCTATTAACTTTTCTTCTAAATTCGCTTTTTCTTCTTCATCTAGTTCTCCAAATATTAAATTAAAGAACCCCATTAATCTATTAATTTTTGTTGCCAAAAATCCTTTTTCATCTTCTATTGATTCTTGTCTAATATCTAAAACATTCAAAAATGTTTCTGAGGATGGTCCTATTTTTATAGTTATTCCATTTAAACATTTTGACAAGTTTGTATATTCTCTATCTGGATCAATAACATATTGTTCTATTCCAAAAAGCCTATATCTTAATATTTGTAGCTTTGTAAAAAAAGATTTTCCAGACCCACTTGTTCCAAAAATACACATATTTGCATTTTTATATTTTTCCTCTTTATATCTATCAATAAAAATCAGAGAGTTATTATATATATTTGTTCCATAAAATATTCCATTCTCATCAAAAACTGATGATGATATAAAAGGATATGTTCCAATTAATCCACTTGTAAGTACATTTCTTTTTGATGCATTTTTTATATCTTTATGGTTTATCATAAATGGTAAGCATGATAAAAAAGTTTGTTCTTGCCTAAAATTTGATCTTTTATTTTGAATTCCTTCACTTTGTAAAATTCCTTCTATTTTATTTAATAAATATTCTTGCTCCTTCTCTTCTTTTGAGTATATTTCCAAATAAATATATAGTAGATACACGTCTTCATTATTGATTTGAATTTCTTTTCTTATATATTTTGCGTCATTATATGTAAAAGCAGCAATATCTATATCTGCAGGATTTGTTTTGCCATCTTTTAAATCAATCCCAACGTTTGCAATATGATATGTTAAATCTCTTATTGTTTTATATGGGTCTTGTTTTTCATAGAATATTGATATATTCATATTTAAATTTGTGTCTATTATTTTTTTCAATAACAATTCCGTATTTTCTCTGTTATAATTAACAAAAATTATTCCTGAATAATAAACATTATCAATTTCAATATATTTTGGATTAGTTATATTTACATATGATGGTGCTATGTTGTCTTTTATTGAAAAACAACCATTTATATTTGTTTTTTCTTTCATATTATTTTTAACTCTTTTCTTGCATTAAAGAAAGAATAAATTATATTTTCAACCTCCTCTTTTTTTTCATATTGTTTAACTACGTTACCGCATCGAGATAAACATTCTTTTATTTTAAAAAATTTTTCGTTTAAATTATCAGAAATAATTCTTTCAAATTTTCTTGCCTCTTTTTTATTTTCTGGAATTTCTTTAATAAGAATATAAAAATTTTTTGATGAAGATTTTCTTTTTTTATTGAATTCTTTAATAAAATTTATATATTTGTTTACATACCTTTTTATTTTTTCTTGTTCTTTGGAATTTATTTGATTTAAAACAGAAAAATGATTTGTAAAATCTTCTTTATTACTTTGAATTAAAATTTGAATATCAAAATTACATGTCTTTAAAAATGTCTTATAGGAATTTAATATACTTTCTTTTTCTAAATTTGTTTTTAAATTAAAATTAATTGGTTCGACTTTAATTATTTTTATATATTCTATATCTTTTGTTTTTATAATACCATTTTCAAGAATGTTATCATAAGGTAACCATTCTTGTACCGAATATATTTTATTATTCATTCTCACCTCCTTATTTTATTAGACTAATTATATGCGAATATTTTTGAAAAATCAATGTTTTTTCATCATCATTTTTCTTTCTTTTTCGACAAAATTAACGTTTTTTATTTGTAAAAAATTTCCTGAATAAAAAATTTATTAAAGTTAATAATAATATCATAAGGTTTTTATTAGTCGAGTTAAGAGTTATATAAGGTTTCTTAAAGTTTTATATAATTCGAGCTAAGATGTATTATAGCTCGTTTGGGTTATAATATTTCGGAGCTGAAAGTTAAAAAACTTGTATGTAGGTAATATTTTGTTTTTCTTTGTTTATATTATCAAATTATATGTTTTTTAGCCGAGCTAAGATTATATTAATATCTAATTAATTTCCCGTTTCAGGGATTGATTATATTCCCTTTGGGAGGAATTCAGTCTCTTTTGGTATTCTTATAGTCGAGCGAATGATTAAAATAAGTGATTTATTGTTTGCTTATATAGCAATATATATCAGATGAAACAGTTATTTATTTTAGTTTTAGCTGAAGATTAATATTAGCTTTATCGATAATAGCTCAGGGGTTTAACCTGAGCTATTAGATTTTTTATATATCTAGATTTTTTACGAATTTTGCGTTTTTTTCTATGAATTCTCTTCTTGGTCCTATGTCATCTCCCATTAATATCGTAAAGATTTCATCTGCCTTTATTGCATCTTCTACTGTAACTTGAACCAAAGTTCTTGTTTCTGGATTCATTGTTGTTTCCCATAATTGTTCTGGGTTCATCTCTCCTAAACCTTTATATCTTTGTATGTTCATACCATCTCTTCCAAGTTCTTCTAGATGTTTTTCTAATTGTTCATCTGTATAACAATATACATCTTTCATTCCTTTTCTTGATAACTTGTATAGTGGTGGTTGTGCTAAATATACATTTCCATTTTCAATAAGTGGTCTCATATATCTAAAGAAAAATGTTAATAATAATGTTCTAATATGTGATCCATCAACATCGGCATCTGCCATTATTATTACTTTTCCATAACGAATTTTTGTTACATCAAAATCTGCTCCTATTCCCGCACCTATTGCTAAAATGACTGGATTTAGCTTATCATTTCCATATATTTTATCTGCTCTTGCCTTTTCGACATTTAACATTTTACCCCATAATGGCAAAATTGCTTGGAATTTTCTATCTCTACCTTGTTTTGCACTTCCTCCTGCAGAGTCTCCCTCAACTATATAAACTTCGCATAATGATGCATCTTTTTCTGAACAATCTGCTAATTTTCCTGGAAGTGTTGACCCTTCTAGGGCATTTTTTCTTCTAACTAATTCTCTTGCTTTTCTTGCTGCTTCTCTTGCTCTTGAAGCACTTATACATTTTTCAAGTATAGATTTTGCAACTGCAGGATTTTCTTCTAAAAATGTTGAGAAACCTTCTGTCATTGCTGATTGAACTAATCCTGAAACTTCACTATTTCCTAATTTTGTTTTTGTTTGTCCTTCAAATTGTGGTTCTTTTACTTTTACTGATATTACTGCTGTTATTCCCTCTCTTATATCTTCACCTTGAAGATTTCCATCTTTTTCTTTTAATAAATTGTGGCTCTTTGCATAATCATTGAATACCTTTGTTAAAGCTCTTTTAAATCCTTCTAAATGGGTTCCACCTTCTATTGTATTAATATTATTTACGAAAGAATATATATTTTCAGAATAAGACGTTGTATATTGTAATGCTATTTCTAATGGGAATTCTCCTTTTTTCTCTATATATATTGGCTTTTCATGTAAAGCCTCTTTACTTTTATTTAAATATTCAACAAATGAATTTAATCCACCCTCAAAGCAAAATTCTGCTTTTTTTTCTACATCTTCTCTTTCATCTGTTATATTTATTCTTAGTCCTTTTGTCAAAAATGCCATTTCTCTAAATCTATTTTCTAGTATATTGTAGTCATATTCTAATGTTTCAAAGATTGTATCATCTGCATAAAATCTTACTGTTGTTCCTGTCTCATTTGATTCGCCTATTTTTTGAAGAGGTTGTACAGTTTTTCCTCTTTCAAACCTCATATTGTATATTCCACCATCTCTTTTAATTGTTACTTCTGTCCATTCAGATAATGCATTAACAACAGATGATCCAACACCATGAAGTCCACCAGATACTTTATATCCACTGTCTCCACCAAATTTTCCTCCCGCATGAAGTACTGTATATACAGTTTCTGCTGCAGATATTTTTGTTTTTGGGTGAATATCAACTGGTATTCCTCTTCCATTATCTTCAACTTTTATTATATTTCCTTTTTCAATTGTTACATTTATTTGTGTACAATATCCTGCTAATGCTTCATCAACTGCATTATCAACAATTTCGTATACTAAATGATGTAGTCCTCTTGCAGATACACTTCCTATATACATACCTGGTCTTTTTCTAACAGCTTCTAAACCTTCCAATACTTGAATTTGATCCGCCTTATACTCGTGTTCGAATTTTTCCATTATAAATCCACCCTTTCAACTTTTGCTTTATCAACATTAAATATATTATATACCATATTGTCAATATCAAATTTTTCAGTACATGTTATTAGTACTTGATTATTTTTTATTCTTTTTATAAATCCTTTTACTCTTTTTTTATCTAATTCTGACATGAAATCGTCTAATAATAACACAGGGTAATCATCTTTTTCTTCATATATTACTTCTGCTTCTGCTAATTTTAATGATATTATACTTGATCTTTGTTGTCCTTGTGATCCGTATATTGCTACATTTTTTTTATTAATAAATATATCAAAATCATCTCTATGTATCCCAATTGATGTGTATCCTTTTTGTATATCTTCCTCTTGTTTTATTTTCATTTTTTTTGCATATTCTTCTTCATTTATTACATTACTTTTATATTTTATTTCTATTTTTTCTTTATTATCTGTTGTTTCTAAATGTATTTTTTCTATCTTATCATTTATTTTGTCAATAAATTCTTTTCTATAATTAAATATCTTTATTCCTATTTTAATTAACTGCTCGTCCCAAATATCTAAATTTGATTTACTCTTATTTTCAAACTTTATTTGTTTTAAATAATTGTTTCTTTGTTCCAATATTTTATTATATTGACTTAAAAGATGTATATAAAATGGTCTTAATTGACTAATCATTATATTTAAAAATCTTCTTCTTTTTATTGGTTCATTTTTTAAAATATTTATATCTTCTGGAGTAAATAAAACAATATTTATTTTTCCTAGAATTTCTCCTGTTTTCATTAGTTTTACACCATTAATAAAAAACACTTTTTTGTCAGAAAGTTCTA
>CAYMDN010000002.1:0-10931 GCA_964389545.1 uncultured Clostridium sp.
AATTGATTTTGTAATAACTCACCAACACATCTAATACGTCTATTTCCTAAGTGGTCAATGTCATCAATGCTTCCTAATCCATATTGTAAATTTAATAAATAGTTTATTGAAGCTATAATGTCTTCTGTTACAATGTGCTTTGGAACTAATTCTTCTTTTCTTTCTTCTATTACTTTTTCCAAGTCTTTTTTATCAGTTGTATCTAAAATATTTTTTAATACTTCATAATTAACTTTTTCTTTGATGTCAGTTTTTTTAGTTTCAACAAATGCACTTAAATCAACTGTTCCATTTCCTATAATTCTAACCTTTTTGTCATCATCAATTTTTACATCAACTATATTGATACCTGCATTTTGAATTTCTTTTGCTTGTTCTTCTGTAATTACAGAATCTTTTTCTACAATTACTTCTCCAGTTTCAGCATTTAAGATATTATCAAATGCAACTTTGTTAGCTATTCTTGATGCTAAGTCTAATTTTTTATTATATTTATATCTACCAACTTTTGCTAAATCGTATCTTCTAGGGTCAAAGAATAAATTATTAAATAATGTTCTTGCCGCATCAACAGTTGGTAATTCACCTGGTCTTAATTTTTTGTAAATTTCTATTAGAGCTTCTTCAGGTGTTTTTGCTGGATCTTTTGCTAATGTTGCTAAAAGTTTTTCTTCATCTCCAAATAGTTCTATAATTTGATCATCTGTAACTAATCCTATTGCTCTTAATAATGTTGTTACAGGTATTTTTCTTGTTCTATCTATTCTTACATAGAAAATGTCATTTCCATCTGTTTCGTATTCAATCCATGCACCACGAATAGGCATAACTGTTGCCTTATACAATTTTTTACCTGTTTTGTCATAGTCAGATTCATAATAGCATCCTGGTGATCTAACTAATTGGCTTACAACTACTCTCTCTGCTCCATTAATTACGAAAGTTCCACTATCTGTCATTAATGGGAAATCTCCTAAATAGATTTCTTGTTCTTTGATTTCTCCTGTTTCTCTGTTAATTAATCTAACTTTTACATGTAATCTTGTTGAATATGTAGAATCTCTTTCTTTTGCTTCTTCTAATGTGTATTTTGTTTCTTCCTCCATGTAATAGTCAAAAAACTCTAAACTTAAATTTCCTGTGTAATCTTCTATAGGTGAAATGTCTCTTAATACTTCTCCTAAACCTTCTTTTACAAACCAGTCGTAAGAATCTTTTTGTACTTGAATTAGATTTGGGATATCAACAAAGTCTCCTATTTTAGCGAATGTTTTTCTTGTAGCTTTTTCGTACTTTAAGTCCTTTAACAAAACAATCATCTCCTTGTTTGGATTTTTATGAGCAGAGTGGTAAATTCAAGTATGTTCTCCTTAACTTTTTATTTACCTATATATTAAAGAAAGTCCCTCTTAAATTTAAGTGTATTATTTGTTTAAATTAATCCTGCTCTTTATTTCTTTAATCAAATACCTTTACTTAAATCTAATTCCTCTTTCTTAACATTTCAAATTTTTTTATGATGATTAATGTTTATAAACAAAACAAAAAAGTGTAGTTTAATATTATACATTCGTCCTATATTTCTACACTTTTTATTTACTTTATTTTATTGAAATTACTATATTCTTTATTCTTTCTCACTTTTACTTAATCACCATTTCTATAAATAGTTTACATATATTATTATGATTAGCAAAATATATGCTGTAATATAATATCACATCCAAGCTTAGCTTGTCAAGTTTTTAATTAAATATTTTTTGTCATATAAAAAAGTTTGCCAAAAATGTTGAAAAATAATTTCCTTTAATATATTATTGATGTATATTTTTATTATTTTGGGAGGAAAAAATGCAAAATAATACTAAACATAAGAAAAAAGTAATAGAATACCATGCAAGTAAACGAAGTATTGTAATTATGCTTGTTATATGGATAGCCGTTTCTTTGTTCGGAATTTTTTATGTAAGAAATATGAAGAGTATAATTTATCAAAGTATATATAGAAGTATTGAAGATTTTGGTACACAAAAAACAGTACAATTAAACTATACTATCACCGAACAAAAAAATATGTTGAATCTAATAATTGAATATGTTGATAGAGGATATATTAGATCTATTGATGAGCTTCTTGTTAGTTTTGAAGATAAAATTAATGAATATCAATTCACAAGAATAGCCGTTCTTGATAGTAATGGTAATGGGAAAACAAGTGATGGTATTGATATTACTAATTATCCTAATATTGATGAGTTCTTTCAACAAAGCAAATTTGATGTCTATATAACTGAAACTCGTCCAAGTGCTGTTTCAAATGATGAATTTGTTAACATATTTGCTAAATGTTTTACTATAAATGGTGCAGATATGATTTTGATAGCCGCAGTTGATTCTTCTGAGTATCATAATTTACTTGGTTCAAGGTTGTTTGGTAAAGGCGGTACATATTTAATTAGTAGTGACGGAAAAGTACTTATAGATCCTTTTGGCAATATAATAGACAATTCTCAAACTTTATACGATTATTTTACATCTAAATATCATTTAACTAATAAAAATGAATTAGAAAAAATAGATGATATGATTTCTTCAATAATAGTAGGTCGAGAAGGAACTTTTGATATTGAATTTATTGATGAGAATGTTAAGAATTCAAATAAAGAAACCTACTTCATTCATTATGATAGATTAGACATTAATGATTGGTATGTTGTAACAACAGCATCTGATAGCAGTATTGCTTATCAATTTATTAGATTAGAAATTGTAAATACATTTCTTTATTTAATACTTATATGTGTAATTGTTATTGCTTCTATCTACACAATTTCATCTATTCAAAAGAAGAACCACAGAATATATGATATTGCTTATATAGATCCAGTAACAGGTTTAGGAAATGAAACTTATTTCATGGAAAATGGAGTATATTTCTTAGCAGATAAAACTCCTGATGAAAAATATGTATTATCTATTGATATTAATAAATTTAAGGCATTAAATAGTATTCACGGATATGCTTTTTGTAATAGCATCTTAAAGGAATTAGGTACAAAACTTTCAGAATTGTTACCAGCAAATAATATTACATGTAGAATTTCTAATGACATTTTTGCTAGTATGTTTAATTACTCTGGTAACATTGAGGAGTACATTGAAAAAACATATAATGAGTTATCTATATTAACAATTAATGATCATAATATCCAATTAAATTTAGCTATAGGTGTTTATCATGTTCTTCCTGATGAAAAAGAAGTTAATAAAATATTAGATAAATCTTATATGGCTCGTTCTCAGGTTAAAGGTCTATATGATAACAACTATTACCTATTTGATGAAGCACTTGAAAACAGACTTTTGGAAGTTCAAAGGCTTGAATCTAACATGAAAACTGGATTAGATAGAAAAGAATTTTTAGTATATTATCAACCTAAAGTTTATGCAGCTACTGGTAAGGTTTATGGTGCCGAAGCATTAGTTAGATGGGTAATTAATGGTGAAATGTTACCTCCAAGCAGGTTCATTCCTTTATTTGAAAAAAATAGATTTATTAGAAAACTAGATTTATATATTTTTGATATAGTATGTCAAGATATTTCAGAATGGCAAAAAAGATCTGATTTTATCCCTACTATCTCAGTAAATATATCTAAAGAACATTTTGTTGATGAGAACTTTATTGATGAATTTGTAGGTATTTGTGAGAAATACAATGTAGATCCAAGCATAATTGATCTAGAAATAACAGAAAGTGCAACAATAGATGAGAAAATAGACATCCTACCTATTTTAAATAGAATAAAAGAAAAAGGGTTTATCATTTCTATTGATGATTTTGGAACAGGATATTCATCATTTAGTATGTTACAAAATATGCCTATTGATATTATAAAAATAGATAAAGTATTCATAAGCAAAGCAAACTTAAGTAGCAAATACAATATCATCAATTACATTATACTAATAGCAAAACATCTTAGAGCCAAAACAATAGTTGAAGGTGTTGAAACGCAAGAACAAGTTGACTTTGTAAATAGTATTCATGCAGATATAATACAAGGGTACTTCTTCTCTAAACCGCTTCCAAAAGATATTTTCGAAGATTATTTTAGAAAAAATATATAGCAAAATATAAGACCAATCGTTAAATTTTGATTGGTCTTTATTTGTATTTTTTTATATTTATAACTTGTTTTCCTTTTCTGTTTATGTTTAAAAATTCATCTACTATAAATTTTCCCTTTTTCCTAATAATAAGCAAATCTCCCTGTTCTATTATTTTTGTTTGTCTTGTTTCTGTTTTACAATTAACCGAAACTAATTCTGCTTCTATCAATTTGCATGCTTCATTCCTAGATATCTTCCCTATTTCTGATACTATTGAATCTAGTCTTGGTGAGTTTACTGTTATTTTTAATTCTTCAAAGTCTGGAGGTTTTGCAATTACTTCATTTGAATTTATAATTTCTATTTTTGATTTTTTAAATTTTTTGGTTGTAATTAAAGAGTCTTTAATGTATTGTATGTTCTCTTGTATTGCTATTATATATGCACAATCATCATGTACAACTATATCACCTATTCTTTCTCTTTCCAATCCAAATTGCATTATAGTTCCCAGATAATCTTTATGTGTGTACTTTCCTTTTTGTTCATTTGGTAGTTCTATTTTTATTGCTTTAATTATATTTTCGATATTTCGTTTTACAATATCTCCCGTAATTTTTTCTGGATATATTATAAGTAGCTTACTCTCTGCCCCATCATATCCACCTGTAAGAATATAATTGGTTTCTTTTATATGTTCCAGTTCTTTTTTTATTATTCTTTCTTGATACATATTTAAAAAGTCTGTGTTAACTACTTTATTTCTTGTTTTGCACATTTTTAGTTTATCACTTAGTTTTGCAATTAACAGTTTTTCTTCATTATTTGTTTCCATATTTACCTCTTTTTCTCTGCTGTTACTTATTTTACCATATTTTATATATATTCTCAATCTAATACATATTTTGTACACAAAAATCAATACTAATATATGGAGGTAATTGTAATGGAAGAAATAGAACTTTTAAAAGAAATTAATAAAGATGCAAAAATGGGAATGGACTCTATTAATATGGTTTTAAGCAAAGCAGACTATGATGATTTTAAAAATCTTCTTAACAAACAACATGAAGAATACAAAAATATATATAATAGGACTCAAGAATTATTAGTTCAAAAAAATGAAAATATGGAAGATACACCTATGATGCAAAAAGCAATGTCTTGGATGGGAATACAATTTAATACAGCAATGGATAATAGTACTCCTCAACTTTCTGAATTATTAATTCAAGGTACAAATATGGGAATTATTAAAGGTCGAAAATTATTAAATCATTTATCGACTACAAAAGAAATAATAAATATTTTATCTGACTTTGTGCGTCTTCAAGAAAAAAATGTTGAAGATTTAAAAAGATTCTTATAATGCACATGGGTCGTCATTTTTGCAAAATGACGACCCATGATCCTTGAGGACTACTACAGCAATCCTCTTTTGAGCTTGAAACACCAACCATGATACGGGAAATTGTCCAGATCTTTAGGCTTTCGTAATAATTTTTTTTCATAATCTCTTTCTGTTGGTAGAACCCCCTTGAACTTGTGTGACCACAATCCGTTAGAATCTTGTCTAAACATGTGGTATGTTCCTAACACGTTTGTTCTCGCTAAATAAATTTTTAGTTCCCCTGGGTTCGTTTTATAATTTATATCTACTTCTTCTATAGATGCGTACCCAATGAAACCTAATTCTTCTTTCAGCGTATTTACAAGTTCTTGGTCAGGTGTTGTTCCATTACATGGAGAGCCAATAATTCCACCAATCTGTAAAAATTCTGCCCAAAAAAAATTTGCCGCATATGGATAACATCCTGCATCTATTAGTGCTCCTGCCCAAACCTTCGGCTGAAATTTTGGATCAAAATCCAAGAGCCGAATCTCTAACCGGTTTGTATGCATAAATCATACCTCCTTCGTATAACATTATACTATAGGTTACATAATTTTTCAATATCTGTTTGTTGATTTTTGGGTGTTCTTGTAGTATATTATACAAAAAAGGAGGTTCAAATTATGGAATTAGATGAAGCTATTACTATTGCAAAATCTGCTAGAAAAAATAGTTACGCTCCACATTCTCATTATTATGTTGGTGCTGCTTTAAAATGTAAATCTGGAAAAATATATTCAGGTTCTAATATAGAAAACTCAGGTATAATGTCAATTTGTGCTGAAAGAGTTGCCTTTACTAAGGCGCTTTCTGAAGGAGAAAAAGATTTTGATTATATTGTTGTATGTGGTGGAAGTTCTTTAGATTCTCTTGAATACTGTACTCCTTGTGGCTACTGCAGACAATTTATGAATGAATTTGTAAATGAAAACTTTAAAATCTATTTAATAAAGCCTGATAGTACACTTGACGAGTATACAATTTCTGACCTATTGCCTCACGGATTTAAACTATAATTTAAATTTTAAATGCTAATTTTCTAAATTTTATTGACATTTTCGCCAAAATAAGGCATAATAAATGTGTTCTTAAAAAGGATTTTTTAAGGACACATTTTATTTTTAGGATGTGATATTTATGTCAAAAGTTGATGTTGTATTAGGAACATTTTATGGAGACGAAGGTAAAGGAAAAATAATTGATTATCTATCTGCTAATGCAAATATTGCCGTTAGATGTACAGGTGGTAGCAATGCAGGTCACACCATTGAAGTAGACGGTAAAAAATATGCATTCCATTTAATCCCTTCAGGAATTTTAAACAAAGGAACTGTTGCTGTAATTGGTAACGGAATAGTAGTTGACCCAAAGGTTTTAATTGAAGAGATGGAAGAACTTAAGAAAAACGGTATTTCAGTTGAAAACTTAAAGATTAGTGAAAAAGCTCATATTGTTCTACCTTACCACATTGAAATGGATAAACTTTTAGAAAAAAATCGTGGTAGTGGTAAAATTGGTACTACAGCAAGAGGAATTGGTCCAACTTACTGTGATAAGTATGAAAGATGTGGTATTAGAGCTGAAGATTTAATTAGCGACAGATTTGAATCACTTTTAACAACTAATATAAATAACAAAAACAAGATTTTAAAAATGTATGGACATGAAGAAATAGATTTAAAGAAAACTTTAGAAGATTACAAAAAATATGCAGAAATTTTAAGACCATACATTACAGATACTATAACATTGTTACATGATTCTTTAGAATCAGGAAAGAAAATACTATGTGAAGGAGCTCAAGCTTCTCTATTAGATATAGATTTTGGTAGTTACCCATATGTTACATCTTCCAACCCATCAATCGGTGGAATTTGTACAGGCAGTGGTTTAGCTGCTAAAGATATTGGTGAAGTTTATGGAGTTCTTAAAGCATATTCTTCACGTGTAGGTAGTGGTCCTTATATTACAGAACAAAACAATGAAATTGGAGATACAATTAGAGAACTTGGACATGAATATGGTACAACAACTAAGAGACCAAGAAGATGTGGTTGGTTAGACTTAGTAGCATTACGTTATACTTGTAGATTAAATGGTATTACTGGATTAGCTATTAATCATGTTGATACAATTGGAAAACTAGACAAAATTAAATTGTGTGTTGCTTATAATCACAATGGTGAAAAAACAACTAACTTCTCTACAAATGTAGATTTCTTAAATAGCTGTACAGCTATATATGAAGAATTTGATGGAAATTTTGGTGATATTAGTAATTGCAAAACAAGAAGCGATTTACCAGAAAATGCACAAAAATATCTTGCAAGAATTGAAGAGTTCGTTGGTGTACCAGTTAAATTTATAGGTACTGGTGCAGGACGTGAATCAATGATAGTTGAATAAAATATTAAGGATGCCAATCAGGCATCCTTTTCTTATTTATTAAATACTATTCTATAATAATCTCTTTCTAAAATAAGTCTTGACATTTGATATTTTTGGTAAATAATTGTATTCATTTCATCGACATACCCATCTTCTATTGTTGCTCCTTGTGTAGGAGTAAATGTATCTGTAATTGAATTATATCGTCCCTTGTCTGTTATAAAACTTCTATCAGAAAAAATTACTATTTGTTCTTTATTGTTAGATAAAATATCATTTCCCATTAATATTCTTGAATCATAGTCTATTCCAAAGAGATTTAAAACTGTTGGTAAAACATCTAAACTTGAACATACTTTTGTTACCTTTACTGGTTCTTTCATTGAACCACTCCAAATTAAGAATGGAGTATGATGTTTTTCAAAGACTTCGTCTCTTTCATATGTAGAAAGTTCATTTAATTCTCCTAATGTTAATCCATATGGATAATGATCTGGACTTAATACAATAACTGTATCTTCTAGTTTTCCAGCTTTCTCTAATTCTTCAATTAAAGTTCCTATCGCTTTATCTAGCTCTATTTGACACGATAAATATGCTCTGGCAGCATGTGAATATGGTAAGTCTTCAACTAAATCCCAGTTTCTACTTGACATGCTATTTCCCATTGTTGTGTAATTTAAATGTCCACTAACTGTCATATAATAAGCCATAAATTTATCATTATTAATATAATCACTTGTTGTTACTTGTATCATTTCATCATCACTGTTTGGCCATAAATTAGTATTCATTCTTTCTTCTAGTCCTGTTCCTGCTGCTAGGTATGAATCATATCCAAGAGTTTCTAAATATTCATCTCTGTGATAATATGTTGATGTATGGTTATGATAACTATTACTTGTGTAGCCTAAGTTTTCGAATATATTCGCATATGAATAAGGTGTATAGTGATCTTTTATTCTATACATACTCCATACTCCTTCTTTTGGAATTAATGACATGTCTGTCATGTATTCTCCATCTGCTGTACTAACTGGAAATAATGGAGTATAGAAATTCTCAAACTGAAATCCTTCTTTATATAATCTATATAAATTTGGAGTTACGTCTTCTCTTATTGCAACATTACTTAAGCCCTCTGCAACAAATACTATTAAATTCTTACCTGCAAACATTCCTGTATAGTCATTGTGTTCACTTGGTATTTGATTTGCAAAATATGTATGCATTGTTTTTAATTCGTCATCTGGTGCATTTTCTATTAATGTATCAAAATCAAATTCAAACATGTTATATTCTTTTTCTTTTTTTATTGCATCTTTAGGTATGGCTTTAACCTCTAGTGTATTCTTTTCTTCAAATCCAAATATGAACCTTTTTATATCTAATTTTGTAGCTGTGTATAGTCCCATCCTATTTACAGTCATCTTAGGAGAATGTACATTATAGTATAGGTTTTTGTTTGAATATATTCCCTTTGTATTTATTGTATTTACACAAATTATTCCAACTATAATCATCATAATCGTCATAAAAAGTTCAGAAAATATATTTTTTCTTGTACTTTGCTCAGACTTTATAAATTTTGTAATATGTGCAATTATAAGAAGTAGCCATGGAAGTACAATTAAAAAAACTCCAATTTTATTTTCCATTATTTTATCAAAAATAGTATCTATAAATTGAGTTACTTGTCCTCCGTTAAAAATTGAAAATACTGAAATAATTGCTCCATATATTCTATAGTATATAAGTTGCGCTCCTACAAAAAAACATATAAAAACTGAAAACATATGAGAAAATGCAATATTGATTCCTCTATGTTTTGATAATGATGTCAATATATCTAGTACTATCGCTAATGGTGTTGATAATAGCACAAACCACAAAACTGTATTGGGAAATTTATTGAATATTAGTATTGAAAATATTATTTCCTCGTATATCACTAAGAAAATCCAATATAGTATAGTCTTTAGCTTATCTGGTAAGTTTATTTTGTTTTTACCTGAATAACTCTCTATGATATAACTTGTTTTTATTGAATTCATTATTTTCTTCCTTTTTCTACATTTTTCTACACGACTATTATAATTCATTTGTTGAGTTTTTACAAGGTTTTGCATAAAATAAAGGATTAGGAAAATATCTCCTAATCCTTATATATTTTAAAGCTTCATACTTAATTTTACTTTCTGCCTTTCTAAATCTATTCCTATAACCTTAACTTTGATTATATCTCCAACAGATACAACATCTGATGGTGTTCTAACATATTCTTCACTCATTTCTGATATATGTACTAGTCCATCATGTTTAACACCTATATCAACAAACGCTCCAAAATCTATTACATTTCTTACTGTTCCTGTTAATACCATTCCTTCTTGTAAATCTTCTATTTTTAATATATCTGTTCTTAAAATTGGTTTTGGCATTTCTTCTCTAGGGTCTCTTCCTGGCTTTGATAAATCATCTATAATGTCTTTTAACGTAAGCTCTCCTATTTCTAATTCTTTTGCTGTAGTTTCAACATTTACATGTGATAGTTTTTCTTTAATAGTTCCAAGTTTCTCTTTATCTAACAGTTCTTTTTTATTTGATCCAATCTTTTCTAATAGTTGTTCTGCTTTTTCATAACTTTCTGGGTGAACTCCTGTTATTTCTAATGGATTTTTACCATCGAATATTCTAATAAATCCTGCACATTGTTCATATGCAACTTTTCCTAATTTTGGAACTTTTAGTAACTCTTTTCTCTCTGTTAGTTTTCCATTTTCGTCTCTATATAGAACTATGTTTTTGGCTATCGTTTTATTTATACCTGAAACATATGATAGTAGTGATGGTGTTGCTGTGTTTATATCTACTCCAACGCTATTAACTGCATCTTCTACAACTCCTGTAAGATTTTCCGATAGTTTCTTTTGGTCTACATCATGCTGATATTGTCCTACACCTATTGATTTAGGGTCTATTTTTACAAGTTCTGCAAGGGGATCTTGTAATCTTCTTGCTATTGATATTGCACCTC
>CAYMDN010000002.1:10941-67440 GCA_964389545.1 uncultured Clostridium sp.
TGCTTCTTCACTTACTGTTATCACTGGTTCTATCACTTGTTCTGGTATTTCTTTGATCATATCTGAAACAAACTTTTCGGATTCTCTTGATGCTGTCCCATTTCCAATTGCAATCATATTTACATTATGCTTTTTAATTAAGTTCTTTAATATTTTTTTAGCACCTTCAATGTCATTTTGTGGTTCTGTAGGGTACACAGTTGCAATGTCTAGCACTTTACCTGTCTCGTCTATTACTGCTATCTTACAACCTGTTCTATATGCAGGATCAAATCCCATAACTGTCATGCCTCTTATTGGAGATATTAATAATAATTGCTTTGCATTTTTTCCAAATACCTTTATTGCTTGTTCTTCTGCTTTTTCTGTTAAATCTGCTCTTATTTCTCTTTCTATTGAAGGTTCTATCAGTCTTTTATAACTGTCTTCTATTGTTTCTTCTAATATAGCTGTAAACTGAGTTTCACCCTTTATCGTTTTTTTGCATAAATAATTGTATATTTTTTCGTATGGTTTTTCTACATCAACTTTTAAGAATTCTTCTTTTTCTCCTCTGTTTATAGCTAGTATTCTATGACTAGGAATCTTCTTTATTTCTTCTTCAAATTTATAATACATTTCATAGTTTGATTTTTCATTTTTAGCATTCTTAGTTGCTATTTTACTGTACACATAACACAATCTCTTTATTTCTTTTCTATAATCTGGAACATCAGAAATGTTTTCAGCAATTATATCTTTTGCACCATTTATTGCATCTTCTATTGTTTCTACTCCCTTTTCTACATCTATAAAGCGTGTTGCAATTTCATTAAGAGGAGTTGTTTCTTTTTGTTCATATATTATATTAGCTAAAGGCTCCAATCCCTTTGCTTTAGCTATCGTTGCTCTTGTCTTTTTCTTTTGTTTATATGGTCTATATATATCTTCTACTTCTGCCATTGTTATTGCATTTTCTAATGCTTGAACAATTTCATCTGTTAGCTTTCCTTGTTCATCTATTATTCTTTTTACATCTTCTTTTCTAGCTTCTAAGTTTCTTAAATATGTTAGTCTTTCACCTAAATCTCTTAGGATTTCGTCACTTAATCCACCTGTAACTTCTTTTCTATAACGCGCTATAAATGGAATAGTATTTCCCTCATCAATTAGGTTGATAGTATTCTTTACTTGATTTTCTTTTACGTTTAACTCACTTGCTATTGTTCTTATTATTTTATCCATTCATCTACCTTCCTTCCAATTTTACATTATATACTAATTTTTAAAGTAAAAGCAAGTTATAATACAATTAAAAAAAGGAATAATTTTTAAATTATTCCTAACACATTTTTTAACATATCATATAATTTTTGAACTGGTAATCCCATTACAGAGAAGAAGTCTCCATCAATTTTTTCTATATGTACACCATATTCACTATACACTGCATATCCGCCAGCTTTATCATCTGCATGTCCTGAGTCAACCCATCTTTTTATTTCTTCATCTGTTGTTGGTTTCATATATACATCTGATATATCATAATCAACCTGTTCTTTATACTCTTCTCCGTTTTGTGATATTACACAAATGCTCGTTATTACCTGATGTTTATCATCACTTAAATCTTTTAACATTTTCATTGCTTCTTCTCTTGAGTTTGGCTTTCCATATACTTTATCATTTTTTAAAACCATTGTATCTGATCCAATTACAACTCTGTCTCCTTCAGTTTCATTAAAAACAGTTTTTGCCTTTATGTATGCAAGTCTTTTAGATTGTTCTTTTATGTCTAAATTTGGAACAAAAGACTCATCTGCATTGCTTGTTATTACATCAAATTTCATTCCTATCAATTCCATTAATTCTTTTCTTCTTGGTGAAGATGATCCCAATATTATTCTCATATAATTTCTCCTTTATTTTTTCTTGACAATGTCATACTCATCAAAGATTTTTCCAACTAGTTTTTCTAAAATATCTTCCATTGTAACTAGTCCTACTACTTTGGCATCTCTATCTTTTACTATACTCATTGCCTGCTGATTTGCTTGCATTATTTTAAATATTGCTGATATTTTCTGTTCTTTTTCTACTATAAGTATCGGTCTTACTATACTTTTTATATTTATTGATGATAGTTTTTTATTATTTTCAGCTAGTACTAAATCTTTAATATTTAAAAGGCCTATTACATTATCTCTTGTATTTTCAAAAACTGGCATCCTTGTGAATTTGTATTTTCTAATGGTTTCTAATATTTTTTCTGGAGTTTCTTTGACGTTAATAAACTTTATTTCTTCTTTTGGAACCATAGCTTTTTTTACTGGAATATTATTAAACTTTAGTGCATTAAATGCAATTTCCTTCTCTATTGAATCCACTATACCTTGATCTTTTCCTTCTGCAATAATCATTTTTATTTCTCTTTCTGTTAATCTATCTTCCGGCTTATCTTGAATTCCAAATATTCTACAGAAAACTTTTATTGATACTCTTATAATTTTTTCAAATGGAATATTTAGTATTACAAAAATTTTAAATATTCCCATTAATGTATATGCTGTCTTTTCTGGATTATTTCTTGCTATTTTCTTAGGTAATATTCCTCCAAATATTAACAAAATATATGATAATATTACAGTAATTATTAGTACTGATAATAGCATTGCTATGTCCGCTTTTATATTCATTCCCATTAAGAAATCTGCTAATTCTTCTAAATAGAATTCTGCTACAAAAGCTGTTGCAAATAATTCTGCCATCACAATTCCAACTTCTATGATGTCAAATAATCTTGATTTATCTTCTAATATTTTTTTTAATCTTTTTGCTCTTTCATTTTTCTTACTTTCTTGAGATATTTTGGCTTTGCTTACATATGTAAATGCTGTATCTGCAGCAGAGAATACTGCTTTTGCTAATAGAATTATAGCTAAAATTAAAACTCTTATCATGTTCTTTCCTCTTCATATAAAAAAGTCTACTTATAATTTAAATAAGAGACTTTCTTAATTTTTTGTATATTCTTCTTTTTCTTTTTTTGGTTGTTCTGTCCACTTTTCTGATACTTGTTCTGTTGCTTTTTGTGCCTCTTTATCAAACAAATCTTGTCTATACGTTTTTGTTGGTTTTGCTTGATCTCCTTCTGGTAATGCTTGAACTCTTTTCTTAGTTCCTAAACTATGTAGTAAACTCTGAACCTCAAAAAATGCTCTATCTATTACACCTATTTCCATTTTTACATTGCTAGCTCCAAGGCTTCTAAATAGACTTTGTGTTTCTTTTGCTTGTTTATATATATTAACTTTAACTTCATTATCTAGGGCCTCAGTCTTTTTCATATCTTTTAGCTCATAGGTTATCTCTAATTCATCACTAAAAATTGATAAATCTTTTGCATTTGGTTTCTTTACACTTTTATGATTTCTTCTTTCAAATGCATATTTGCATATATCGACATACTCGTGTAGTCTTTGCTCATCTGACCTGAAAGCTCCTATTAGTCTTCTGTCTATTGGATATGTTTCTATCTGTTCGGTGTATAGTCCATATCTTCCAAGTATGTCTTTAACTTCCTCTCTTGATAACTCTTGCACATAAATTGGCTCTATTCTTACTCCCAATTTTACATTTCCTATAGCTATCATTTTTTCTCCTTTTTCTTAAGCTTTTTATTCCATTTTACTTTTGCATTATATATAAGTTAAGTGTAACACATTTTTTCATTTTCTGTCAATAATTTTCAGTAAAATTTAAGCCCTTCTTTTTCTATTTTTATATTGACATTTCACACTTTTATTTATATATTTAGTCTGAGGTGTTGCTAATGAAATCAGATATTGAAATTGCACAAGAAACTCAAATGAAAAATATCCTAGAAATAGCAAAAGTTGCTAATATAGACAATTCATATATCGAACAATATGGAAACTATAAAGCCAAAATTGATTTGTCTTTGTTAGAAGATGGTACAAAACCAAATGGCAAATTAATTTTAGTTACTGCAATTAATCCTACGCCTGCTGGTGAAGGAAAAACTACAACTACAATAGGTCTTGCTGATGGTTTAAGAAAAATAAATAAGAATGTAATGGTTGCCTTACGTGAACCATCTTTGGGTCCAGTTTTTGGAATTAAAGGTGGAGCTGCTGGTGGAGGATATGCTCAAGTGGTACCCATGGAAGATATAAATCTTCATTTTACTGGTGATTTTCATGCTATAGGTGCAGCTAATAACTTACTTGCTGCTATGCTTGATAATCATATATATCAAGGTAACGCTTTAAATATAGACCCATCAAAAATAACATGGAAACGTTGTGTAGATATGAATGATAGACAATTACGTTTTGTTACAGATGGTTTAGGTGGAGGTAAAAATGGTATTCCTCGTGATGATGGATATGATATAACTGTTGCCTCTGAGGTAATGGCAGTATTTTGTTTAGCTTCATCTATTACAGATTTAAAGAAAAGATTATCTAAATTAATAGTAGGTTATACTTATGATGATAAACCTGTTACGGCTGGAGATTTAAAGGCAGAAGGTGCCATGACTGCATTATTAAAGGATGCCTTAAAGCCTAATTTAGTTCAGACTCTTGAAGGTACTCCTGCTCTTGTTCATGGCGGTCCTTTTGCTAATATTGCTCATGGATGTAATTCTGTTATAGCCACAAGAATGGCTATGAAATTGGGAGATTATGCAGTAACAGAGGCCGGTTTTGGTGCTGATTTAGGTGCTGAAAAATTCTTAGATATAAAGTGTAGATTGGCTGGATTAAAACCTTCTGCAGTAGTATTAGTGGCTACAATTAGAGCATTAAAAATGCATGGTGGTATGGATAAAAATGAACTTCAAAATGAAGATTTAGTTGCTCTTGAAAATGGTCTTCCGAATCTATTAAGACATCTTTCAAACATGAAAAATGTTTATAAACTTCCTACTGTTGTTGCTATTAATAAATTCCCTACAGATACTCAAGAAGAAATTGATTTAGTTATGGAAAGATGCAAAGTATTAGGTGCAAATGTTGTTCTTTCTGACGTTTGGGCAAATGGTGGAAATGGTGGTATAGATTTAGCCAAAGAAGTTGTAAAACTATGTGAAGAAAAAAATGATTTTGAATTCAGTTATGAATTAGATTCTACTATAGAAGAAAAAATCCAAAATATTGTGACTAGAGTATATGGTGGTTCTAATGTTGAATTTACTAATGAAGCTAAAGATCAAATTAAAAAATTAACAAATTTAAAATTTGATAAATTGCCTATATGTATGGCAAAAACTCAATATAGTTTTTCTGATGATATGACCAAACTTGGTGCTCCAGAAGACTTTACAGTTACAGTAAGAGAGGTAAAAGTTTCTGCTGGTGCTGGATTTATAGTTGCTCTTACAGGTTCCATAATGACTATGCCTGGACTGCCTAAAGTTCCAGCAGCAGAAAAAATCGATGTCGATGAGAATGGGAAGATAAGTGGATTATTTTAAAAAATAATCCATTATCCCACAATATATTCCCCATGCTAGTTTCTCTTGGTATTCCTCACTTTGCAATAGGGTGCTTTCTTCTTCATTTGAAAGGAATCCACATTCAACTATTGTAGTGGGGATTTCTATATGCTCAATAATATATACATTTTCTATTTTTAATGGAACTCTATTATTTTCTTTTTTTATACTTTCTCCTATCTCTCTTTGTATTGCTGTGGCAAGGCTTTTGCTCTCTTCATTTCCTTCTTTATAAAAGGTTTGCCATCCCCAATATTGACTTTGTGGTATTTTGTTTAAATGTATAGAAACAAATATATCGGCTGAAGATTCATTACCAATTTTTACTCTATTTTTTATATCTGAAACTTTCTTATCTTTTAATGTTTTTTTATCCAAATCATATATAGCATTTTCGTCTGAACGTGTAAGTATTACCGTTCCCCCTGATGATTCTATTAGTTGTTGTAATTTTAATGCAATTTTTAAATTGATATTTGCTTCTGATACTCCATTTTCATTTACCCCTCCTCCATCTTCTCCGTCCGATGTCCTGCATCAATGACAATAACTTTATTATTGATTGGAAGTGCAGATGTTTGAACACTAGGTTCTTTCTTATTTGATAAAGTAAAAACTGTAGTTGATACTAATAAACAAAATAGGATTATATATATTCTTTTTGAATTAATTATATACATAAAAAAAAGACCTCCATATTTTAAATATATGAAGGTCCTTATTATTTATGTCATTGATGTTTTTCTTCTATCTACAGCATAGCAACTTCCTCTGTAACGTTTTGCTAAATGCTTCATTTGTGCTCCAATTTCTCCTATTTCTAATATGTTATCAAATTTGTCAACATTTGAAATTACAGCTCCTATTGATATTGATGTTAATGGGAAGTGTTCCATTCTACCTTTTCTATTTTGAATTTTTATATATCCTCTTCTTCTATCTGCTGAAGTAAAGTATTCCTGAATTCCTAAATCAAATTCTTTAATTATATTCTTGCATGTTTTTTCGTAATCAATTTCTTTATCTAAAATTGCTACAAAATCATCTCCACCAATATGTCCTACAAATATCTTATTTCCGTTATTCTCATTTGCATTTTTTACAATAGTTCTTGCTGTGAATTTTATTATTTCATCACCTTGCAAGAAACCATATACATCATTATATGCTTTAAAGTTATCAAGATCCAAATATAATACTGAAAATTCTTCCTTTTTTAATAATCTCTTTTTTAATTCTTTTTGTATTTGAACATTTCCTGGTAATCCTGTTAATGGACTTACTGTTCTATTCACAGATAATAATCTTGATATATTGATTATTTTGTAATACAAATATTCTTCACCTAATGATTTTGGAATATAGTATTCTATTAAAGCTCTTGCAATCTCTAATCTATGCTCTTTTGACTCATCTGATGAGCAAACTATTAAAGGTGTAATGTTGTTATCTTCGTTTTTTCTAATTTCTCTACATATATCTAGAGTGTTTGCTCTTACACTATCTTCATTGATTATAATTATTTCTGGAATATTTTGAAAGATAGTATTAATCTGTGATTCATTTATATTTATGAACTTATAATTCTTTTGTTCTTTAAAAAGTTCTTTTAAAGACTGTGTAAAATCTGGCTGGCTATCTATTACATAGATTTCCTGAAACATAGCCTTATCACTCCTATTCTGTTGTATCTACATCTGTTAAATCACATTCTTTTGTTATTTCTTCGCTTGTTTTCTCTGTGTCATTAAGGTCTTCGTTACTATATGCTCTTACAGTTACTGTATTTACTATTCCTGGTTTTATTGCAACCTTAAATCTATAGCTTGTTTTTTCTGAATCATAACCACTTTTTGAACTATCAAATACTGTTGTTTTACCATTTACGTCAAACTCGATTTTTTCTAATCCCATATCATGTGAAATTATAATTACTGCTAACAATTGATCTTCGCTAAATTGTATTTTTATTTCTGGTTTTTTAACTCCTTTAATCATCTCATCTAATTGTTCTGTATTTCCTTCTGTGTCTGTTAAAATTGCATATAGAGTATTCATTCCTCTTCTCATTTCAATTGTTGTAGATAGTTCATATTCGTCATCTTCTGTAGGTATTACTGTGTTTGCTTCTTCATCATTCCAATAATATACTAAACTAGAAATTCCCTTGTCGCTTGCTGCTATTATCTCTATACTATCTCCACTTTTAATAAATTGTATTTTTGGTTTTTCTCTTACTAAATCTTGAGATAACTCAGTTATTGTTCCTGTTTTATCTTGAACTTCTATATGAATAGTATTTATTTCACCATCTGGTATTATAACTTCCATACTTAAAACATTGTTATTTTTCTCTTCTATATGTTCAAGGTCTTCGTTCCACCAATATCTAAGTTTTGTTATTTCCTCAGTATATTTTACAGATAAACTAATTGTGTTTTCATCCAATCTTGAAATAATTATTTGAGGTTTATTTATTTCAGCATTTGGTGCTGATGCACTACCAGATTTTCCAATCATAGGTATTAATTTTACCATTATAATAACAACAGCAAATATAATTAGTATGATTGAAAATATTATTGCAGCTCTTTTTATTAAACCTGAGTCAGTGCCACCATTATTTTCTCTTACCTTTACCTTTTTCTGTTTTCTGTTTCCTTCATAATCATTGTAATTTTCTGTTTGATTATTATAAGAGTTTGATTCTGAACCTGTATTACTGTCATATTCATTAAGATTTGGTCCATTCATATTTGGCATATTTGCACCAATTCCTGTATTGTTTAAATCTACGTTATTTTGTGTATTGTATGCTGTGTTATTTAAATCAACACTATTCTGTGTGCCATATGCTGAATTGTTCATGTTAGTATTACTTTGTGTATTATATGCTGTGTTATTTAAATTAACATTATTTTGTGTACTATATGCTGAATTGTTCATGTTAGTGTTACTTTGTGTATTGTATGCTGCGTTGTTTAAATCAACATTATTTTGTGTACCATATGCTGAATTGTTTATGTTAGTGTTACTTTGTGTATTATATGCTACGTTGTTTAAATCAACATTATTTTGTGTACTATACGCTGAATTGTTCATGTTAGTATTACTCTGTGTATTATATGTTGTGTTATTTAAATTAGTATCATTTTGTATGTTTTGAACTGGCATAGTAGTAGCATTGTTTTGAGCACTATTTACTTGTAGCTGAACTGGAACACTTTCAATATTGTTCTGCACAGACGGAGTTACGGGATTAACCGAATTTATTTGTGGTTCTGGAGTAGTACTGCTTATATCTTGTGTAATAGTAGGTGTAGCAATGTTAATGTTTGCAACATTTTCTGCTGTTCCAGGCAACACTTCTCCATTATTTATCTGTTCATCAATATTATTTGGATTGTTATTAACTTTGTTTTCATCATTTTCGATAGTTTTTTTCTGTTCTTTATTTTGATTTGACATCGCTAAAATTTGATTCATATCTATTCTTCCTCACTATCAATAATACTAAAATTATATCACAATAAAAATTAATTTGTAAATATATTTTTATGCTTTTATTCCTTTTGTAACATACTAATATTAATGCTGCATATATTTAGTATTGGGAGTGATTTTTTTGGATAATATTGATATATCAAAACTCTTAGATACACTTTCTAAAATGGATAAGAAAGAATTAGAAGCAGGTATCGCAAAGGCGAATGCAATTCTAAAATCTAAAGGTAATGGAAACATCTTAAATCAGAATGATATAAAAAAATAATAAGGAGTATTTGTAGTGAATGAGGATTTATCAAGTTTATTTGAGAAATTTAATATAAATAAGGATAGTATTTCTCCCGAAATGATTAATAGTGTGATGGAGTTTGTAAATAATTCAAAAGATTCAAACTCTTCTAATGAATCTGAATCCAAAAATAATTTTTCAGGTTCAATAGATGTCGAAACTATTATGAAAATCAAGTCTGTAATGGATAAAATGAATGCAAGTGATAGTCCTCGTTCTAAATTATTACTCTCGCTTAAGCCATATTTAAATGACAATAAAAAAGAAAAAATAGATCAATATATCCAACTTAGTAAAATAATAGAATTACTTCCTCTTATTGGTGGTGAAAGCAATGGAAAATAATTCCCTTCTATCGTTTCTTTCTAACTCTAATAATGAATATATTGAAATATTTAATCTTAAATTTTATTTTGATGATTTATTAATTATATGTTTGCTTTTCTTTTTATATCAAGAAAAATCAACCGATGAGATTTTATATGCCATTTTGATTATGCTTCTATTCGACTAGATTATTCTTCTATAACTATTTCGTCACCCGAAATATGCGCATATCTCATTTCAGCTAGTAACTCACCTTTTTCAATTTCTTTTACAACATTTGCAATTCTTAATTGTGGAGTATCAATGATGTCTGCAGCAATTATCGCCTTTTTATTTCCTTTTGCTCCTGCATGTGCTAATCCTCTTAATGTTCCTACAATAATTATATTATCAACTGCAATAACTTCAGCACCATTATTTACATCTCCTATAATTACAATGCTACCTTCATATTCTATTTTTTGTCCTGAGCGTAAGCTTCCTCTAAAAAGTTTTGTTTCTGAATTTTCATTAACATCTCTTTCATAAACCTTTTTAATTCCTGCTAATCCAAGTTCCTCCGGGCTTTCAAAAGATACTTTTACATCTATTTTAGCTGTTATAAGTTTTTTTATTTCTTCCATTTCTTTTATTTTTAATACTTTCCCTTCAACTCTTATTGGATTTTTTTCGTCTTTATATAAATCTTTTAGCTTTGGTATTTTTCTGTTTAATTCTGCTACAACAGCATCATGCGATGCATCGTCACTAATCTTGATTGAAATATAATCTTTTTTCATAGTAATTGTTATACAATTTTTCATAATATACCTTCTTTCATTATTCCTTTTATTCCGTATATGGCTCTGCTGTTTTATCTTCTACTATTTCTTCATCTAATCCAAAGTATGCTTTCATTATATCTCTTGTAATTACAGCACTATATGAACCATGTTCTCCATTTTGTAAAAATACAACTACAGCTATCTCTGGTTCTTCATATGGTGCAAAGGCTACAAACCATGCGTTAGTGTTTTCTCCTGCCTCTGCCGTTCCAGTCTTTCCTCCAACTTCAATTTGAAAGTCCTTAAATACTGAATATGCTGTTCCTCCTGCTTCTGTAACTGACTTCATGCCTAATAATACAGCTTTTAAATTTTCATCTTTAATGTCTAATGTTTCTGCTTGCCCTACATCAAGACCTAATCTATTATTTATATATGTGTTTATTTCTTTTCGATCTATGCTTGTTCCATTCGGAGATACTATTTCTTTTATTAATGTAATATCTATTGGTTTACCACCATTGGTTAACATTGCGATATATCGTGCCATTTGTATTGGTGTAAAATTATTCTCCGCCTGTCCGGATAACAGCTGATAATGTATTTCCATAATACCATGTTTCACCTAATTTGTCATACAATGTTTTTCCCGCAAGTGTTCCTGATATTTCACTTGGTAATTCTATTCCTGTTTTTTGACCTAACCCAAAATATGTTGCATATCTTTCTATATTTTCAATTCCTATTCTTGTTCCAACTTCATAAAAATAACAGTTACATGATTTTTGAATTGCCTCTGATACTGTTAAATTGCCATGTCCTCTCCCATATGTTGAATAATACCAACATCTTGGATTATGTCCCTTTGGATATATTCCTGCACAGTTTATCTTTTCATCTATAGCAATTCCATTTGTTTCTAATCCTGCTATAGATGGAACCATCTTAAATATTGAACCTGGCGCATATGCTGTTTGTGTTGCTCTATTTAATAGAGCTCTAGTACTATCTGAAGTGTATTCATTCCATTTATCTGAGCTTATTCCATCTACAAATAATTGTGGTTCAAAATCTGGATAACTGTATAGTGATATTACTTCTCCAGTTTTTACATTTAAAACTACTGCACATCCTGCATTTACTTCTTTTGATTCACCCAATTCTCCAGCATTTATCTTTTCAATATTTTCTTTTAATGATTTTTCTGTAGCCTGTTGAACATTTGAATTAATTGTTAATATAACATCATTTCCTTGCTTTGCTTCTTGCGTAATATATTCTGCTGTTATTGTTCCATCTACAGACATATCTGTTTGTTTTAAACCATCTGTTCCTTTTAAATATTTTTCACATACATATTCTATTCCTGTTTTTCCAATGTAATCATTAAGTGCATATCCTTGGTTATTTTTATATTCATCTGAATTAATTTTTCCAACATATCCAAGTGTATGTGATAATAAACTTCCATATTTATATTCTCTTATAGGAATATAATCTATTGATATCCCTGGAAACTCTTGATTTTTTTCTTCTATTTCTGCAATACTTTTTTCACTTACATTTGGGGATATCTCATACCCTCTCATACTTGTATATCCGTATTTTGATATTCCAAATCTTATCGCTATAATTTTTATTGCATCTTGTTTTGAATACTTTTGCAAGTTATATTCGTTGATATAATAATCTATTGTATCATTCGCAGAAAGGTTTTCATCTAGCTCATTTTCGTCAAGAAATGCTTTTGTTCTTTCTTCATCGTATTTAAACTGCATAGTTTCTATATCTATTGGAAATTCATTATTATATTTATCATTGTTTTTTTCTAATACATTAATAGTTCTTAACAATGTATCATTAAGTGTTTCTTCGTCAATTTTACTTCTGTATATGTCTAGAGAAAATCTTACGGTTGTTCCTGCTAATATATTTCCATTACTATCTCTTATATTCCCTCTTGCAGCTTTTATTGTATTTTCTCTTGTTAATCTTGAGTTTGATCTTTCTAAGTATTCTTCACCATGAACTATTTGCAAATTAAATAATTGTGCAATTAAAATTATACCCACTAAATATACGATGATTGTTAAGATATTGTATCTAACATTCTTTTTGTCTAAATTAGCCAATTTTTTCTCCTTTACAAATATTTGCTAAATGTTTGTTCTTTTTGAAAGTATCTTTCTATGGAATTTCCTATCTTTTGAATAATTGGATTTAAAATAATTACTAAGATTACATTATATATCGCTTCAATTAAAGTAACATATATAAATTTCAAGAATACTAATTCTATTTTTAGAAATATTATTTGCATCATATATACTATAAATTCACATAAGAGTGTTGTACCTGCAGTTATAAGCATTAGCGTTATAAGTTTTTCTTTTGAGAAACTTTTATCAAATACTCCCCCTAATAAACCTGCTAATCCCATAATTAAAAGATTTGTACCTATCATTTCAGATATGAATAAATCTAATAAGAACCCTAATATACTTCCTATTGTTAGACCATATATTTTTCCCATAAATAAACCTACGAATAGGCTTAATATTATAAATAAGTTTGGTTGTATTCCTGCAATATTGTACCAGCTAAATAAGTTAATTTGTAAAAAATAAATTATTAAGAAATTAATACAAATTCCTATTATAGTAAATACTTTTTTCATTTTGCTCCTTTTCTAAGCATTTATTATACCAAGAAATTGAACTTTTTTCAACTATTTTGCTAATAAGAATAAAGAACTCTATTTTATAGAGTTCTTTATATATTTATTTTTTATATATCTTTATACTTTTTGTAGGATACAAATGATACAATTGAAATTACCGCTAATACACTAATTACTATTGGAATAATTGTTTTTTCTGCACCAGTATAAGCGATTTCTCCCTTTGCCGTTGTGCCATCTTGTTTTCCTGTGCCTTCTCCTCCTGGAACTACTCCTCCTGGATTACCATTTTCTATTTCAAACATATTTGTTTTACTTGGATCTGTTGGGAAACCTCCGTTGTTTCCACCATTTCCATTACCCGAATTTGCTTTTACTTGAATTGGGATATTTAGTTGTTTTGTTACTCCCCCTTCAGAATAATTTACTACAATTTGAGTATCTGTTGATTTTAACGCACCTGTTGGTGAATATGTATAGTTATTAACTATTTGCTTAGTACCATCTGAATATATTGCTGTAATCACCATTCCAGAAGTATCAAATTTTTCGCCTTCTTGATAACTAACTTTTGTTGGGCTAGTTGTTTTTTCTATGCTTGACAAAACTTTTGGTGTTGTAGGAGGATCTTCTTCCTCTTTTGTTACTGTTACATTTTGCATAGTAGTTTTGGATTCTCCATTTTCATTATAATTTATTGTTACATATGTATCATTTTCTGTTAAAGCAGTAGTTGGAAATACATTGTAATTTGTTACTGATTTGTTTGTTCCATCACTATAGTAAGCTGTTACTACCATTCCTGTTTTATCAAAAAACTCTCCTGCTTTATAATTTAACTTCGTTGGTGGTGTTGTTATTTTTATTGAATCTAATACCACCTCTTCACTACCACCACCATTTTCCATTTTAATTTTTTGAATTGCTGTTTTTGTAATATCTCCTTCTGTATAGCTTATTGTTACATCAGCTTCAAATTGTTCAGAAAATATAGTTCCAGTTATAACTCTAGGATTCCATGTATAATCTGTTACTATTTTTTTTGTACCGTCATCATAATTTGCTGTAACAACCATTCCTTCTTTATTAAATTCACGCTCGTAATCATCGTGTAATGATTCAAAAATATATATTACATTAGTAGGTGGTGTTGTTATTTCTATACCTGTTAATTTTGCTTTATCTCCTACTTTAATTTCATAATCAACTGTTTTTGTTACTTGTCCTTCTTTATATGTTATTGTAATTTTTGTATCTGTTTCAGCTAATGCTCCTGATGGTGAGTATGTATAACCTGTAGCTGGTCTTGATTTTGTATCTGAGTAAGTAGCTGTTACTATCATTCCTGTTGGATCAAATTTTTCTCCTATTTGATATGATGTTTTCTTTGGTGCTGTAGTTACTTCAATACTTTCTAGTGTTACAGCTTCTCCAAAGTGGAATGTACAATTTTCATTATCACATCCAAAACAGTATATTCCATCGCATCCATCTGATCCACAATCACATTCTCTAAAGTCTTTAAAAGTTACTGCTCCATTTCCATATTTAGCATCTTTACCTGTTTCCCCTAAATCATATGAATAAAATGTTAGTATTTCTTCTATTTGATCACTCGTATATGCTTCATTAAAACATTTTACAGTTGCTGCTGCTGCTGCTATATGCGGTGTAGCTTGTGACGTACCTGACATACATGAAATATATTCATTTTCACTAGTCAAACCAATTATATATGCACCTGGTGCGGAAAAATCTATTGCCGATCCATAATTTGAAAATTCTGTAATTGTAAGGTCTGATATTGTGGCTTTCATATAATCATCATATTCCGCTTTAAGTTCAGAGAATGGGTCTGCAGGATTTGCTATATCCATTAAATTGTTGTATAGAGCTCCAACTGTTATAACGTTTTCACATTCTGCAGGATTAACGTCAACTCCTGGTGTATCTAAATTTAATGCTTTTCCATTTTTATCTCCATTTCCTGATGCTACAATAAATGTCGAACCAGCCTTATATCCTCTTGTAATTGCTGATTGTTCTGATTGTGTTGCCGCTCCTTCTCCTCCTAAGCTCATATTTATTATATCTGCACCTTGTGATATTGCGTAATTGATTCCCTTAATTATCCATTTATCCTCACCAATTGCTGTTCCCATTTCTTCACTATATTCCAATGATTTTATTGGCATAATCTTTACATTAGCAGGTGTTGATTCCAAAATAATACCTGCAACATTTGATCCATGTCCAGAATTATCTGTAACATCTCGGCTTATTTCATCGGAATCTGATGTTGCATCATATCCTGGTATCACTCTACTTGCCAATTCTGGATGCATTTTAAGTAAATTATGTTCGATATTAAATCCAGAATCAATAACTGCTACAATAATTTCTGGTTTATCTCCTTTTTTGCTATCAACTTCATCAGCAGTTTCATCTAGTCCCATTATTATTGGTCCCCAGTTGCTATATGGATTTCCTTCTCCATCAGATAAAAGTATTACTGAATCAGTTATTTCTCTGTTTACTCTTTCTTTATTAATACTTACTATTTCAAATCTATCGTCATTAATTAGCGCTTCATATGCCGTTCTTGTTTCTTCATCTGTACTGTATATTAAAACATACTGTTTTATTTCTTCATCATCAAAACTCAAAGATGAAATGCTTGTAGCAGAAGTTACTTCAATCAATTCATCCTTTGACAATGCTGTATCTACTATTAATTCTTTTTTTGCAAATTCACTTATATCTATTCGTTGAACTGCAGGCGGCTCAACGGTTTCATTTTTTCCTTTTATTGCGGATGTAACCCCCAACACTGATAGACCGAGCTATAGCCACAATTATTACTGCTAATACTATTATAAGCAGTTGTTTCTTTTTTCTTTGTATCATATGTACCATTCTCCTTATAACAAACATTATTATACATACTCTATTATCTCCATATTTTTTAGTTTTGTCAAGGCTTTTTTGTGCTTTTTTGTCTGAAAAAATTTCATTTTGTACCTTTTTTTCTTTTATTACATTTTTATAACATTTTTTGTTACATTCCTGTAATCAAAAATTAATACAACTGTAACATCGTTTTTGAGCTTTTTGTTGTATAATATGACTAGTTACAAGCGAATAAATTGAAGGAGTTACAAATGAACGTTAATTATTTGTTGAAGAAAGAAGGCATTTCCAATATTTGTGAATTAGACGCAAGCAAAGTAAGAACAATATCTACAGATATTGCTATTAAGCTATGCCTTGCTTTTCCTGAACATGATTTCAATAGACAACAATTATTTAACTCTCTTTGCAGACTTAATATGTATACAGCAAGTATGCCAAAAGATTCTTCTGGTGCTAAATATGTTCCTGAAACAAATTCAATTTATTTCAATGAAGAAATAGATTTTACAACAGTTCCAGAAACTGCTATGCATGAGTGTATACATTTTATACAACACACTAACTCTCTTGAAAATGGGACTTCAATAACTAGTCATGATTTTTTCTCTAATCTTGCACTTAATGAAGCCTCTGTTCAATTAATGGCTTCTGAAGCAAATATGACCAATGTAGTTGAAGAAAAATATTATGATATTCTTTTAAGAACAAACAGTCCAACTTATTACCCACTAGAATGTACACTTGTTAATGAACTTATGTATTTTACTGGTTCATATCCTTTATATCACAGCGTATTACACAACAGCGATGTTTTTAAAAATACATTCTGTGCAAAATTTAGTAAAACTGTTTATGATAAAGTTTCACGACAATTAAATAAATTGTTGAATTTAGAAAATGACTTATATTGTTATATATCTGAATTAGAACAAACCGAAAAGCTCCATGATATTAGACAGCTAAACAATATTATAGCCAACCAAAAACAAGCAATTAAAAATTTATTCTTTGCAATTCAAAACTATATAATCAAAAATTGCTTTACATATGATTACAATAATATTAGAAATGCTGAAGATTTATATAATTTTAAAAATAAATTATATAACTTCAAAAATATAATGGGTACTTCAAACAATTATAATTTTTATAATACCTTCTATTGTGATTTGATAAATGCTTTAGAAAAAAAACAAGTAGAAGTTGAAAAATATGGCGAAATAAGTTTATTCAAATCTGAATGTACTTCTCTTGCCGTAATTGAAAATACTAAAAATGTATTTAGTTTCATTTCAACTTTCGTACGTAAGATTACAAAATTGTTTAGAATGAATACTGGAACAATCAATGATTATAATGAATAATCGAGCTATAGTATTTATAGCTCGATATTTTTATAACTTATACATTATTAAATCCATTTCATCAGTATGACTATTATTCCCATAAGCATATATTACATATAAAATGTTATCTTTTCCTATAAAAAATTCTGTTGCATTTTCTACTCTGTACATTTCATCTCCTGTGTCTCTTACATATGCGCTATATCCATGCTCAATGATTTTTTGCGCTATCTCATTCGAACTTTTTATTTTATTTACTATTTTTGTTTGTACTGCAATCTTTTGTTCACTATTTAATACCTCTGAAATCTTTATCGCTCTATCTCCAGTCATATTATAATTATATGTTTTTACAACTATTCTTAAAGGATTGCTTCCTTCCTTTATAGTAAATCTAATTACTATTGATAAAATGTCTCCATTTACAAAAGACTCATATTCCATAAAGTACTTTGCATACTGATTTGAATATCCTGTTTTATTTATTATATCCTGTGCAAGTTTATATATTTCTTTATTAATACTTGTTGCTTTATTTCCTTTAACTGCAATTTGCGGAATATATGCAATTACATCATATTTTCCAGGTTTAGACGCTTCAAATTTTTGTCTAAGTTTTACATATTCGTTTTCTGGATTTGAAAAGTCTTGTTTGAATTCTAATTCTAATTTTTCTGTATCTATATTTTGCTCTGCAGTAGGAACATTATTATTTTCTACTTCTGGATTTTTATCCTTTCTATCAAAAGTTAAAGATATAATTACCAATATTATAGCTAAAGCAAATATCATGGTTGTAACTATAACTGTAATTTTTCTTCTATCAATAAACATTTTATCACCGTGTTTATTATACCATTAGCTAAATTATATTTCAATTATATGTTTTCATATTAAAGTATTGAAAAAAAAGACATTTATTGATATAAATATTGTAGAGGTTTTTAGTATGTTTAAGGATTTTAGTATAAGAACTATAAATAAAAAAAAGCTAATCGTTGCAATAATAATATTATTGCTTATAATATCATTTATTGCAACTGTTATAATGTATTTTAATGTGCCTAATGTTAGATTATTTTTTGATAAATATTTATTTAGAAAAAATATAACTCAAGGAACTTTGCCTTCTATTCCGATAAGTTCTTCTAATATTTATGTTTTTAAAAGCAATATTCTTGAGTTAAATGAAAATACACTTACCGTTTATAATAGAAATGGTGGTAATGAAACATCTTTTGACATAAAAATTATGAATCCAGTTACACATTCAAATGGAAATTATTTTGTAATAGCTGAAAAAAATGGGCATAAAATTTATTTGATTTCAAATAATGCTGTTGTTTGGGAAAAAGATGTTGATGGAAATATTGCTGATGTATATGTTAATCAAAATGGCTATGTTGGCGTTTCTATTACAGGAACAACATATAAAACTATCGTTAGTGTATATTCTCAAGACTCTACCGAATTATTTAAAATATACCGTGCAACTACAAATGTAATGGATTTTGCTATTTCACATGATAATAAATACCTTGCATTAGCAGAAACAGATACATCTGGTGCTGTTATTAAATCTTCTATAAATATTATTGATGCTACCATGGCAGTTTCAGATAGTTCAAGCGCAGTTGTTTATACATCAACTGCTCCTTCTAATAGCTGGATTATTAACCTAGATTATAATAAAGGAAATGTTTTGTCATGTATATATGATGACCACATAGAAACCATTAAAGATTGCTCAGCTACAGAAGTATCTAATTTTACTCAATCTAACATAATATTTGCAGATATAAATAACAAAATTATTCAGGTTGAAAAGAAGTCTGTTTCGATTATCAATTCTACGTTTGAATTACAAATGATAAATAGCGAAAATGGAGAAAAAAAATACTATGAATTAGATAAAGAACCACAATCTATATATGTCTATGGAAATACGATTGCTATTAATTATGGAACAGAAGCATTATTCATTAATAATAACTCTTGGCTAATTAAACATTATACTTCTTATGAGGAAATTCAAGGAATTTCATTATCAGATAGTCTAGCTATTATAATTTTTAAGAATAATGCTGAGATTGTTTCTTTGTAATTGGAGGTGATTTTTATTTTAATTATTGATCTTATAATCCTTGCTGTAGTCATCATTTTTACTGTTATCGGCTATAAACGAGGTCTTGTTAAAATAGCTTTTGGCTTGTGTACATTTGTTTTAGCATTAATTATAACATTAATTTTATATAAGCCTGTTTCAAATCTAATTATTGATAATACCGAAATTGATGAAAATATTGAAAAAGCAATAACAGATAATATACTTCCTGAAGGAGTTTCTGAAACAGAATTAATAAATTTTGATGCTTTAGAAAATAATGAAGTATATTCTCATCTATTAGAAAATGAATTATATGCTAGTATATTAGAGTCATCTGAAGAAATTAGTATTAAACATATTTCTGAAACTTTAAGTACTAAAATAATAGAAGCAATTGTTATGCTTGCAATTTATATTATAGCTAAAATAGTTCTACGTTTTGTTACAGCGCTTGCTGATTTAGTAGCTAAATTGCCATTACTTAATACATTTAATAGTCTTGGCGGCATACTAGTTGGATTTTTACAAGGTTGTTTAGTTGTTCTAGTTGTATTTGCTATAGTATCTTTAATGTCTCCAATGTTAGATCCTTCTGTAGTAAACACAATTAATGAATCTTCTATTGCTTCAGCTATATACAACAATAATTTATTACTAAATTTAATAATGAAATAATAAAAAAGTACCTTTTAGAAGGTACTTTTTTTATTCTTTTTTATCTAAATTTTCTTTTTGATACACTTTTGTTGTCCATCTTTCCATGTAATGTCTACGTATTATTGCTAGATTTGTAAACATTCTTCCAACAAATACTACGATTGCGGCTAAATATATATCTACATTTAATTTTACCCCTAGCCATGTTAAAAGCATTGATAATATTGCATTTCCAAAAAATCCTGATATGAATATTTTTAAATCAAAATTTCCTTTCAATACTGATGTTATTCCACCAAATACAGAATCTAATGCAGCTACAATTGCAATTGCAAGATAACTCGAATATGTATACGAAATTGTTGGTGCATTCATTCCAACAAGTGCTCCTAACACGCAACCAATTCCTATTGCTACTAATACCATTAATCTTCCTCCTTTACATATTCAAAATCTAGCGATTTATTATATGCGTATATTGTTATCAAATTTGATTTTTCTAATGTAGCCTGTAATCCTGCTGCTATTTTTACATCAATATACCCATATCTTTTTTGTGCCACACCACTCTCCAAATGAGAAGTGTTTCCTATCGCTTTAATTACAAATGGTTCCCCTATTCTGTTTCCACTTACTGTAATATATTTATCTTCCAAATCTGCTATATATGTTTCATAAACTATTCTTTGATCATTTAGCGAAATAGCTTCAGCTCCAGCATTTTTTAATAAATTTATAAGTTCTAACAAATCTCGAGCATGAACTTTGTTTTTATCAGATTCCATAGTAATTATGACACCTTCGCCATTAACCTGCTTTGTTCCAAGCAGATTTTCTGTTTTTTCCAATTCTCCAACCAATAAATCATATGCTTCTTGTCCTGATTCAATTAATTCATTTGTTTTAATTATTTCAGTTTCTGTCTCATCTATTTGAGTTTGCAATGTTTGAATTTCTGTTTCTAATTGGTCTCTTCTCATACTTGCAAATTCACCAACATTTATCTGTTTAATTGTCTTTATTTGAACAAATATAACCATAGTTAATATGAAGAACATTATTCCTATAGTTACTGCCATTACTTCTTTTCCTTTTCCTTTTTTATTCATCCTTCATATCACCTCTTCATATATTCATATTGATATACCCCTTCATATTTAGGTATTGTTATATCTTTGCTTTTCTCTGTACTAACAATTACACCATCGCTTTTCATTAAATCTAAATATCCTTGAGTTCTATTTAATGCAAAATAAAGATGTGCAGGATATCCTATTGCTTTTATTTCAATTGGTACACTAACAATTTCATCGTTAATTCTTAATATATTTCCATCACATAATATTGATGTTGTACCAACAATTCTTTTTTCATTAATAGATACCGCATCTGCTCCTGCATTATATAGTTCATTTACTATTTGCAATAAATCTCCTTCATGAACTAATAATTGATTTGCATCTATTATAACTTCATCTAAATTTACTTCTCTGTTGTCATCCAACTTGATTATTATTCCTTCACCTTTAACTTCTGTAAGTCCTAATAATTTGTTATTATGCTTAATTTGCTCATTCATAATTCCATAAGATTCATCATCCTGTGCCATCTGATCCTGCATAATATTTAATTTGTTTTTTACCTCATCTTTTACTTTACGTACATCTTTTAATTCTTGTCTTTTACGCAAAACCTGTTCTACTAAATCTGCATTGTCATTTATATTTATTCCTTCATTTTCAGTAATTAAATTTACAGATTTAATTTGGATACATATTCCTATTGTAACTGCAAAACAGACTAATCCAAGTATAATTGCTGTTTTGTTTTTTTCTAATAATGTACTTCTCATATTTTCTCCCTTCTTATGGAATTGAAAAGCTCTCTATAAAGGATACCCTATTCTTAATTAAAATTGTTCCCTCTTTTCCTTCTGTCTTTTTTAATACCTCTACGATATTTAAAATTTTTACATTTAAATTAGAAATGTCACCAAATTCAATTGTTTTCTTTTGTGTTGGCATTTTTATTATATAGTCTCTTTCATCTTCAATATTTATTTCTGTTATTAAATTTGCTATTCCTTGAGATCTGGATGCCTCAACTATTTTTATTATCTCATCTAATTTTCTTAAATCTTTTAATTCTAACCTTTGCCCAGGTATAATTTCTTTGCTACTATAGTTTGCAAGAATTGGTAATTCTACAGGAGTCTCACTAATCTCTAAAATATATCCTTGATTATCTATATACGCATACTTATTATCATATTGTAGCATATATGTTGCTACTCTTTCTTCAACTTTAATATGTATTTCACCATTTAGTTTTTTTATAATTTTAACATTTTCTATATATGGTAGTGTTTTAATATTTTCTGCTATTGTGCGTTTACTCTTTCTTAATCTGTTCTCTCCAATTTGCAAAGTCGATGCTTGTACAATTTCTTCTGAAGATAATTTCTCGTTATTTTCTACCATAATGCTTTTTATATCAAATATACTAGACGTTAAAAACAATATTATAGCTATAATAACTATAAGTATAATTACTATCAATAATGTAATAAGTCTTATTTTTTTCTGTCTTTGGGTAATTTTTTTATTCGTCTTTTTTTTAGCTTTCTTTTTTGCTTTTGTTTTCTGGACCATTTAAAACTCCTTCAATTCATAATAGATTCGTATGTTTTAAAGTAATGTCTTCCTTTAAAACATACTTACAATCTTTATAAATTAGTATTTTGTAATACTAGCTCCCAATTCAGTTAGTTTTTTATCTAAGTTTTCATATCCTCTTAATATTAATTCTATATTATTTATTTCAGTTGTTCCTTTTGCTACTAACGCTGCTACACACATTGCTGCTCCGCCTCTTAAATCTGTTGCAGTTACACTCGTTCCTATTAATTTTCTTGTTCCCCTTATTACTGCTGTTCGACCTTCAACTGTAATTTTGGCTCCCATTCTTTTCAGCTCATTAATAAATTTATATCTGTTTTCGAAGATATTTTCTATTACAACAGATGTACCTTTTGCAGATGTTAACATCGCTACAAAAATTGCCTGCATATCTGTAGGAAAACCTGGATGTGGCATTGTTTTTATATCAATTGCCTTTAATCTTCTCGGAGCATCTAAAATTACCCTATTTTTTTCACTTATTATTTTGCAGTTACTTTCTTGTAATTTACACAAAATAGGATTTATATGCTCCTGAATTGTATTATTTAATACAATTTCTCCACCAGTTATAGCTGTCATACATAGGAGTGTACCAGCCTCAATTCTATCTGGCATAATGTTGTAGCTAACATCTTTTAGTTTCTTAACTCCCTGTATTTTTATGATGTTTGTTCCTGCTCCTTGTATCTTTCCTCCCATTTTATTTAAAAAATTTTGTAAATCTACAATTTCAGGTTCCATTGCTGCATTTGAAATTACAGTTTCCCCTTCTGCCATAACCGCTGCCATCATTACATTTTCAGTAGCTCCAACAGATGGAAAATCCAAGTGTACATTTGCCCCTATTATTTTATCACAATAGCATCTAATAAATCCAGCTTTTTCTTCAATTTTTATTCCTAATTTCTTTAACCCTTTTAAATGTAAATCTATAGGTCTTGCTCCTATCTCACATCCACCTGGATATGAAAATACTGCATTTTTAAATCTTCCTAAAATTGCTCCTGCCAAGACTACTGATGATCTGATTTTTCTCATTAAATTTTCAGGAATCATTTGTCCTTTCATTTCACATGAATCTATAATTATTTTACCTTTTTTCTTTGTAGTTTTGCATCCTAAAATATGTAAAATTTCTAAAGTCGATTTTATATCATAAATGTCAGGAACATTATAAAGTGTTGCTTTACCACTATTTAAAATACTAGCTGCTATTATTGGAAGCGAAGCATTTTTTGATCCAGATACATATGTTTCTCCCTTTAACTTTTTTCCACCTTCTATTGCATAATATGACATTAAATACTCCTCCTTTACTAAATATATTATGCAAAAATATAAATAAGGTGTGTACAAAAAAGAAGCTCATATGAGCTTCCTTTATTTTTTTGAATAGATTATTTCTCTATATCTTTTTAACACAGCTTTCTGCTCTTCTATTTGACTTTCATACAGCTTAATAACCTCGTCTAATTCTTCATCTGTAAGTTCTTGTATTTTTATCTGTTTTTCAGTTAATTTTCTTTGTAACGCCATAGTATCAGAAATGTGTATTTTTTCTTTAAATGTGTTTTCACTATTGTCTTCAATTTTCGATGTATTTTCATTCATAGTTGCTTGTTTCTTTTTAGGTATAAATTTGAAGAGCCATTTTCGAATTTTAGTAAATATATCATCTTTTGCAATTTGCGGTAAATTATTATTCATTTTATCCCCTTTTATCTTTACGTTATTGTTGTTTTTCCTCTGGTGTATCTTTTTGCTTCTTTCCTTGTATTACTTGTTTTGCCATGCTTTCTACTTCATCCAATTCGCTTTTCTCATGTTGTAATTCTCTTAATCGATTTTCTTTTTCTAATCTTGTCATTCCTTCTGGTGTAATTTCACCTTTAATCACTTTTGCTAATGCTAACGACATAGTTTTTTGACATACATATTCATTTGTAAGTCTTAAATATTGCCTTGCTAAACTTCTATGTTCATCTGTTATATCAACCATTTTTGCTTCTTTATCTGTAGGATTTTCTAAAAATCCCATTCTTTCACCTTCAGCAGGAATGTATGGTTTTCTATACGATCCTATTCTATCCATTTCTGCTCGTATATCCTTAGCAAGTTTTGGCATGCTACTTATACCTGTGTTTTTAGCAATTCTAAACATTTCTCCTGTTCTGTTTAATATTTCCTGAGGCAATTGAGTTCCCACATTTCCAATTCCAAATATCGATTTATATTCACTCATTGTAATACTGTGTGTAGAAACTTCCTTCATAAGCATTTCTGTTATTACTTTTTTTTCTTCTTTGCTGGCAAATCTCAATATATTATCTATATTTCTTACATCTCTAATTGAAATTTTTCCAGAAACTAATTGATCTTTCTTTGCCTTTGCAGTTCTTATAAAAGTATTGCTATTTTTTTGAAGAGCCCTATTCAATTGTTCTTTAATACATGGAGACTCTCTAATTTCTGCAATAACTCTTTCCGCTTCTTGTGTAGTCATTTGAACTGTTTGTGCAAATTGCTCTATTGATACTCCAGCTTCAATAAATCTTTCGACAAACTCTATTCTTACATCTTTTTTTCCTGTATCTCTATGTATACCATCTTTATTTACATCATTTATATCATAGCCTTGTTCATCATATCCCGTTCTATCATATCCAAGTCTGTCATAACCTTGTTCATTATAGCCTTCTATATCATATCCTTCAGGACTAAATTTAGTTTGAGTTTCTCTATGGATTCCTTCTGCATTAAATCCATCTTTTCTATATCCTTCTAAATCATATTCTGTATTTGTATTTTTATGAATACCATCTTTATTAAATCCTAATTTATCAAAGCCTTCTCTATCTAGTCCACTTCTATTGTATCCTTCTCTATTATACCCTTCTGCATCAAATCCGAACCAGTCAAAACCTTCTGTATCATATTTTTGATTTGTATCTCGATGAATTCCCATTATGTCAAAACCATGTTTATTATATCCATCTGGTCCTATTTTTGCTCTTGTCACTCTATGGATTCCTTTTTCATTGAATCCAGTTCTATCATAACCTTTCTCGTCAAAAGTCGTTTTAGTAATTCTATGAATTCCATCTTTGTCAAAACCACGGCTATCATATCCTTCTGTATCATATATATCTTGTGTTTCTCTATTTATTCCTTCTCTATTAAATCCATTCTTATCATAACCTTCCGCATCGTATCCATCTTTATCATAGCCAGATCTATTTAACCCTTTTTTATCAAATCCTTTTCTATTTAATCCGTCTCTGTCATAACCTTCTGCATTGTAGCCTTCTGCATTGTAGCCTTCTGCGTCATAGCCTTCTATATCAAATCCTTTTGAATTAAACTTAGTTCCTGTTTCTCTGTGAATTCCTTCTCTATTGAAATTTGTAATATGATGGTATCCTTCTCTATCGTATCCTTCTCTATCATAGCCTGCTACATCAAAGCCACTTGAATCATATCTACTATTTGTTGCATTAAATAATCCGAGATCTTCTAAATCCTCTCTTGTTTAATCCATTTACGTCATATCCTTCTGGATCATACTTATCTTGAGTTTCTTTATGTATTCCATCTTCGTTGAACCCTTTTTTATCATAACCATCTCTATCATAACCTAACATGTCATATCCGTCTTTATCATATTTATCATGGGTTTCTTTGTTTATTTCTTCTTCATTCCAGCCATATATATCATAACCATCTTCATCATATATAGTGCCAGTTTTCAAATTTTTACCCATTTTATCCCATTCGTCCATTTGTACCCCCATTTAATAATCCTTCTCTTTATTTTTTGCTTAGTTTATCGCGAAAATTTGTAACTTTTCTATATATTACTTGGCTTACATTAAATATAACATTCATTAATGGATTATATACAATGTATAATTCATTTACAAACTCTATAAAATCTCCATTAAATCCTTTTTTAAATTTGTATACACCATATTGTTGATCATCTTCAGATTTAAACCCAGATACTCCTCTAAAGTCGTATATATCGCAACCTGATTCTTTTGCCCATTTTATCATTTCCCATTGTAGTAAGTAATTTGGCATTAAATTTCTATGCTCATTTGAACTACCTCCATATAAATACCAAACTTTATTTCCATACTTTACTGGTAAAACCGCTGATATAACTTTGCCTTCGTATTCCGCAAGTATCAATTTTACATGTTCAGGTCCCATGCAGTCATATATCTTTTCAAAGTATTCTAATGGTCTTATAAAGAACTCGTCTCTTGACCCTGTTGTTTTCATTATTTCATGGAATATTTTTAAATCTTCCCTATTTCCTTCTCTAATTGTCACTCCCTTTTTTGTAGCTAATCGTATATTATATCTAGTTTTTGAATGAAAAGATGCCAGTAATTCTTCCTCAGTTCTATCTTTTACATTCAATCTAAATACATATTTAGGTTGTATAACTTGGTTAATATTTTTTATGTTTGTTTTCATTTTATATCCAAGCTCTATCATTATTTTTTTAAATTCTTCATCATCTTTTGAAATATCTGGATCTAGCCTAAATATAAACGCCTTATACTTTTTTGCAATTTTTGTTGCCTCTTCTGTTAATTGTTTAAGTGTTTCTTTATCATGTTCATCACATACAAACCCTCTTCCTGCATACATGATATATCTATGGAAGATTGGAACCTTTCTTAGTAAAAGGCTCATACTTCCTTTGATATTACCATTTTCATCTCTAACGATTGCAATTTCATTTACCCAATCAGTTTTTACTTTTGCCCATTCTGGAGATTGCAAAAAATGCGCTCTTTTATTACTTTCTATAAATTCTCTTAACTCTTGTTCATTCTCAACATTACTCATTTTCTATCCTTTCATTTACATTAATGGCGCAAATATTCTTAATACTGCTTGCCATAGTGATTTAAAGAACCCAACTTTATGATCTTCAAGTGTAATTTCCTTACTTTTCTCTAAAGTTTCTAGTACATCTTTTTTTATCTTTGATACAACTTTACTATCGAATATATATGTACCACATTCAAAGTGCAAATATAAGCTTCTGTAATCTAAATTTAAGGTACCTACTGTTGCAATTTTATCATCACAAAGAAATACCTTTGCATGTATAAATCCTGGTGTATATTCATATATCTTTATCCCATCTCTTAATAGCATATCATAATATGACTTCGTTAATGTATTAACTATCTTTTTATCTGGAATTCCTGGTGTTACAATCCTAATATCTACTCCTCTTCTCTGTGCAAGAGATAATGCTGATATCATTTCATTATCAATTATTAAATATGGTGTAAATATATAAACGTATTTCTTTGCTTGATTTATAATATTTAGATAAACATTTTCTCCAACAAGTTCATCATCTAATGGATATTCTCCATATGGAGCAATGTATCCATCATATTTAGATACATCAATATCTTTTGGTTTAAACCTTCTGTAATCTTCATCTTCCTTTTTATATGCATTCCATATATTTAAAAACATCACCGTAAAGTTCCAAACAGCTTCACCTTTTATCATTATTCCATTATCTTTCCAATGTCCAAATCTCTCTTCTTTGTTAATATACTCATCTGCTAAGTTAATTCCTCCACTGAATGCAACTTTTCCGTCTATTACAAGTATTTTCCTGTGATCTCTATTATTCATAAATACAGAAATAAATGGAATTAGTTTGTTAAATGCTACACACTTGATTCCCATTTTATTTAATTTTTTGTAATATCTATTTGGTAATGTATGTATTGTTCCAACATCATCATAGATTACTCTAACATCCACACCTTCAGTAACTTTTTTCTCCAATATGTCTAGTATACCTTGCCACATTTCTCCTTCTGCTATTATAAAGTATTCTATAAATATAAATCTCTTTGCCTTTTTTAGTTCTTCTAAAATAGCTTCATATGTTTCTTCTCCACTAGGATAATATGTAAGTCCTGAATTTCTATATACAGGATATCCAACATAATTTGAAATATATTTAAGCTGCCCTTGTACATCTTCGTCTTCTTCTGCAATTTCTTTTAATACTTTATTATTTTGCTTAAAATATTTCTTTTCTTCTTCTTTGTTTGTATATATACGTTTTAATGTTGGTGTTGAATATAAATTTGCTCCAACTAAAACAAACAATATGCCTCCAAGAAGTGGAAATGTCATTATAATTATTATCCATGGAATTTTATTTGTAAGATGTTTTTCTCCTTTTATAATTGCTAATAAAACTAAAATACTAATTACTTTTAGTATTATATCAATTACAATAGAGAATTTACTAAAGTTACTTATTAGTTCAATTAGCCAAATAGCTTGAATTAATATACTGATTATAATTATTCCTATTCTACTAAACAATAATTTAAATAATTTCATTTGTATCCCTCACATTTGGAGTTATTATATCATAAAAAAGTTGTTTTTTTCAATAAAAAACATTTCAACATATATTTTTTATTATGTTATACCTTCTTAGAAGTATAACATATAAAAGCAAAACGAGAATGATAATAACATTCTCGTTTAATTTTTATAATATTATTATTTTTTTTCTACCATGTTCTCCTGTTTATGTTTTCCTGATGGTAGTGCATATTGTTTAGCTGTTATAGAGTAGAAATATAATAATTGTGCATTTGTTGGTATAACAAAACACGTTACTAATTGTTCTTTATTCTCTAACATCATTATTGGTAATTGCATTGTATCTCTTATTTCTAGTAAATCTGTGAAGTTTTGTACTTTAAGAATTTGATATCCTTCCATATCAAATTCACCATCTATTTTTGAAATATAGCTATCATAGCTGTTTACTATCTTCTTTAAATTTCTATTATATTTTTCTTCACTTGTTGCATTTACTTTATTATATATTACATATCCCAATGCCACTACTGCATCACCTACTAATAATATAATTCCAAATACTAATCCGCTTTTTCCTATTCCATGTTTTCCGCTATTATATGTTATAAAGTTATTCGCATTGGAAAGATCAAAATTTTTATCTATTGCTACAGTATTTTGGGCAAGTGGTATGTCTAAATTCATAACTGTTCCCATCGTCTTTGAAAATTCTTTATTTACTCCATCTATTCCAAAATCTAACTTAATACTTAATGTGCTTGTAACATTTTTTAAATTATATGAACCAACAAATTTTTTTATTAAATCATTATATTTTACGAAATCTATATTAATACTTTCTTCAATTATAATGTCCCTTTTTGCTTCTCCTGTTTTTTCATCAGTTAAGTCTTCTGAAGATGTATAAATACATCTTCCTGTTTTTTCGTCTTTTACATTAACTGTTCCAATTATTTTATATTTGTACTCGTATTCTTCATTTAAGTCAAATTGATATTTGAATCTTGTATCAATACTTTTAATTAAATCTGCAATATACTGGTTTCCTTCTTCCATATAATCAGTCTGGTAATATCCATTTTGATTAAGTTGGACTTTATATTCTAGATTTTTATTATCTTCATATGCAATTATATCTGTTTGTTTTGCAGTTAAAGAGTTCTTTATAAGTAATACGCCTGCAATTAAGACTACTATGGCAATAATAATCATTAATATATTGCTCTTTTTCTTATCTTCTTTCATCCAATCTAATTCTTCCATACTTTTCCTTCTCTCTTTCGTTTTTCTATAATTCAAACCATAAGTTATTATTTTTTAAACGCATCATTAACCCAAATTGTTGGCCAGCCTATGCCAATAACTCTTAATTTGACAATGCCTATTATTTCATCTTCTGTTCTATATCCTTCATCTTGTTGTTCATTATTTGTTCCTTTTGTAAAGAACAATTTCTCACCGTTTGTAATTTGTATTTTCTCAACCTTATGTATTATACGTATGTTTTCTTTTTTATATATTATAACTTGCCCTTCTTCTATATCCTGACCATCATATCTTTCATATATTACAGCATCACCTTTGTTTAAAGTACCTGTCATTGAATAACTTCCAACTACAAGCATACCATATTTAAATTTGCAGGAAATTAGCATAACAATCATGACAACAATCAACATAGAAATAATAGCCGTAATATAACTTGCTTTTTTATTTTTTATTGCTTTTGTAAATATATTCTTTTCAAAGTAGGCATCAACAATCATAAATATTAAGTATGGATAAATAATTCTATATACAGAAAGGAAAAACATATATATATTAGGTAATATACTAATTGTATATGAATATAAAGTTGTAATTAATCTGTATACAACATTTGAAACCATTCCATATCTTTTTACCATATAGTTGCATAATAGATTTGTGCTAATTGCTGGAAAAATAATATATCCCACTAATTCTAATGCAACACTTAAATTTTTCCATTCGTGATAATACTTTATAAATGGAGTTATTTCTGCCATTATTAACCCTAGTGTTAATAGCACAAGTTGCCTTTTATTACATTTATTAATAAGTGTCTGTCTTATTATTTCTGTACATAATACAATACTGCAATATGGTAATACTGTATTAGTAAAAATACGCATATTAAAGCTATTTTGATTGTGGTAAAAGCCTGTAAAAATACCTATAAATAATAAAAATATCACATGAGCTACAGATAATGTTGTTATTAATAAAATAACTCTTTTTTTGCTTGCTCCACCTATTTTTGATATTTTAAATATTTTCAAGATTGCAATTGTATCTATTAATAAAAAAAATACTAATATATTTGTTTGATATTTTGTATTTGGCAAAAAAAGGTTAAAGAAAGTTATTATACAAATTAATATTAAAAAAATGTATTCTATTATTTTATCCTTTTTCATTTGTTTATCTATACCTTTCTTTAACTATTTTTTACCAAATAATTATGGATTTTCTGGTACTAATGGCTCTGCTTCGATTTCAACTGCTATTTTGTCTGTACTTACATCATACATTACTGGTGCAACTTTTAATGTTGCTCTAACTTTTACATATGCAAAATCATCTGCATCTGTTGTTAAATCAACATCGTCATCAACAACGCTTGTACCATCTGCATTACATCTTGTAGCTGTTATTTCGAAGTTGTCATCTGAACCTGAAACAGATTTTACTTTTACAGTATCTGCTGTAATATCTCCTATACTAACATTTTGTATTTTAAATACAGCTTCTCCGTAATCACCAACTTTTTCAAGTTTACTTACGTCTATTGTAGCTAAAACATCACTTTCAATATTTCCTTCTACAGCTGTATTTACACCGTCTTTGTTATATTGTGCAACCTCTACAAATTTAACTTTGAAATTATCTTCAGCTGCTGTAGCATTAGCATTACCAGTAATATTTATTCCTACAGCTGTTAATACTGCATATCCAACACCCATTAATAATACTGATACAAGTATTACTATTAATACTATTTTCTTTTGCTTTGTCATTTTTTCACCTCCTTGTATCTATATGTACTTTACCTGTTTTAAGCAATATTTATATATTACTTATTATATTATAGTTTACTTAAAGTAAGTTTTCTATAGTTTATCGGAAATGTAAATAAAATGTATTATTAAAGCAATAATTTTGAAACATATGTCAAATAAAGTTGTAATAAACCAAATAATCTGTAATATTTGTAACAATGCAAAGTAATGATAACATCTATCTTTTTATCTCTTACCCCTATATTACACGACAAAAACCGCTGTATCAAATATACAGCGGTTTTAATTGGTGAACCAGAGACGACTCGAACGTCCGACCCACGGCTTAGAAGGCCGTTGCTCTATCCAGCTGAGCTACTGGTCCATAACGTAATTTGTAACGCAGATATTATGATACCATGTTTTTATGAAATAGTCAAGTTTTTTATCACAATTAGTTGAATTTTTAAATCTCTTTTGATATACTAATATAGCTATAAAAAGTCACAATAAGGGGGTTATCAACTATGGGAAAGCATGCAAACACTAAAGATACTAATAAAACACGCACTAAAGTTGTTAAAAAAAATGTAAAAAAAGATAAAAGATATGAACCAATAATGGATGATACTAAGAAGAAAAAATATGTCAGTAATGCTCCCGAGCATTTTGATGTAGCAAATAAAAAAAATATAAAGGCTGAGAAAAAAGCTATAAAGAAAGCAAAGAAGAAAAAACGTAGACGTATTGTCTTACTAATACTACTAGTATTAGTACTTGCTCTAGGAATTTTCGTAGGAGTTCGACTATACAGAGCTGGTGGAAATTGGCTTATGGCTTTACTTGGTCATGATCAAAACACAAGACAAAATTTAGACAAACTACAATTCTTAATTCTAGGCGAAAGTACAGGAAACTCTGACACTATTATAATTGCACAATATGATCCAAAAGATCAAACAGCAGCCTTATTCTCTATTCCAAGAGATACATTTGTTGGAGACGATTTAGATGATGCAACATGGACAGATAAAATCAACTCTAAATATGGACAAGGTAAAACTATAGAAAAAACTGTAGATGCTGTAAACAAAATTACTGGACTTAATATTCATTACTACATATTAGTTGATACTGCTGCATTGAATAAACTAGTTGATATTATTGGTGGCCTAGATTTTAATGTTCCAATTGATATGGATTATGATGATCCTACACAAGATTTAACAATACACTTTAAAGCAGGATATCAGCATCTTAGTGGAAAACAAGTTGAACAGCTTGTAAGATTTAGAAAAAACAATAATCGTTTAGGCGGATATACAGGTGTTGATCACGATGATTTTGGAAGAATGAAAACACAACGTGATGTTATAATTGCTTTAGGAAAACAAACTCTTAAAGTTAAGAATATTACAGAAATAGGTTCAATTATTGATACTTTAAAAACATATGTCGATACAAACATGGATTTAAATGCAATCAAAGACTATATACCTTACGCAGTTGAATTAGATGCAAGTACAATAAAAACATCAAGGGTTCCTGGTAGTGATGGTTATGGAAATGGAATATATTTCTTTATACCAGATCTTGACGAAACAAAAGTAATTATTGATGAATTATTTAATGGTATTGTACCTAAAACAGAGGAAGAAACAAATGATAACAGTACTGTAAATAATTCTACTTCTACAAACTAATAATTTAATAAAAAAGAGGGCTATTATAACCCTCTTTTCGTTATTTTTAGTATTGTACTTTTCTTATTTTCTTCATTCTTTTCTTTCTTTTTGTATAATCAATAAGTTTAAATGTTCCAAATACAAATATTAAAGTTATGAATAACAATATAAAGAACTGTGGCATATATGTTTTCTCAACATCATTGCCTGCAAGTAATTTTGATTTGTATGTTATTCCGTCAATCTCATATATAACTTCCCCAATTACAGTTCCCTTTTCAATAGGAGCAACTAATTCGCTATTCAAAGTAACTTTAGGTTCTATTGTATATTCTGCATCATCTTTTATAATTGCAATTATATCTGTTTCTAATACTCCATTTAGTTTTCTTGTTTTTGCTGTTCCATCTTTTACATCTAAAGTTTGAATGTCCTCTCCCTTTTTTGCTATTGTTTTATTAGAATAGTTATCAAATCCATAGTTGAAAAGAGTTTTAATACTTGCATATCTTTCTGCTGAACTTTCACATTTTAATACTACTACATATAATTCCATATCGTTTTTAACTGCATATGTAGCTAAGCAACTGCCTGCTGGAGTCGTAAAACCTGTTTTTATACCTCTAGCATATTTGTAATATGCTGTTGGATCTCCGCTTCAGTAATAGACCATTTGTTGTTTCATATATTCTCTCTCTTCCTGTATTATCCTCTAATTTGAAGTATATTTTATTTACTATTTCCTTTAAAGCATCATATTTCATCGCATATCTTGCAATTAAAGCCATATCATATGCTGTTGTGTAATGATTTTCATTATGAGTTCCATTTGTGTTTACAAAATGAGTATTTTTGCATCCTATTTCTGCTGCTTTTTTATTCATCAATTCTGCAAAAGCATCTATACTTCCAGATACGTGTATTGCTAGCATATTAGCTATATCATTATATGAAGATATAAGTAATAGGTTTAACATCTGTTCTATTGTTGCTTGTTCACCATCATCCAGATTTGATGTTATATATCCTGATTGTATTCCTTCTAGTGCTTTATCTTCATCATAAGTTACAATATCTGTTAAATTACAATTTTCCATTACTACAATCGCTGTAAGCATTTTTGTTAAACTTGCAGGATATGCAGTATCATAAGTGTTTTTTTCATATAATACCTTTCCGCGTTCTACCATCCATTAAAACTGCATAACCAGCTGTTATATTTAGGTCTTCTGCATATGTTATCGTTGAAAAAAGTATAATTAAAACTAATACAAAATATAAAGCTTTTTTTATTTTCATAAAATTCTTTCCTTTCATATTTATACATAACTATAATAATATATTTTTAATTTAAAAACAAGTTTTTAGGAGGTTTACCATGAAATTTTTAAAGAACAAAACCATGTATATATTAGTCTTTTCTATTGCCTTAATTATTCTAGCTAGTATATATTTTTTCACACATGATTCTAATGAAGTCATATTAACTAATACTACTTCATTAACTGAAAATTATATATATCACCCAAATACAGATGAAACAACTGAAAAAATTGCAATTCATATTACTGGAGAAGTTAATTCACCTGGAGTTGTATATATTCCAGCTAAATCTAGGATTATAGATGCTATTAAATTCGCTGATGGTTTAACAGAATCTGCTGATACAAATAAAGTTAATCTTGTATATGAGCTTAAAGATGGTCAGAAAATTTATATTCCAAGCATTTATGATGAAAATACTTCTGAATATATCAGTGATGACGCAGGGAACAATGTATTAGATGACTCTTCTAACAATTCAGTTATTAATATAAATTCTGCCGATAAAAAAGTTCTAGAATCCTTACCTGGAATTGGTTCATCTATTGCAAATAGAATTATTGAATATCGAGCTCAAAATGGCAGCTTCAAATCTATTGATGAAATAATGAATATCCCAGGAATTGGTGAAAATAAATTTAATATTATTAAAGATTTTATATCGATTTAGGCTTTCACTTTAGAATAAATTTTCCAAAACTGTGCATACTTATATTATGCTCCATGTAGAACACATTTGTTAAAACTACGTGGATAATATGTATACAGTTTGGAGGGTTCTGTTTGATTAATAAGGTAGAAATATGCAGTGTTAATACCGCAAAATTACCTGTGCTATCAAATAAAGAAAAGAATGAACTTTTAATAAAAATAAAAGATGGAGATAAAGAAGCAAGGGATTATTTTATAAATGGGAATTTACGTTTAGTGCTAAGTGTTATTCAACGATTCAATGGTAGAGGTGAAAATATTGACGACCTATTTCAGGTAGGTTGTGTGGGATTAATTAAAGCTATAGATAATTTTGATACCACTCTAAATGTTCAATTTTCTACTTATGCAGTTCCAATGATTATTGGTGAAATTAGAAGGCATTTGAGAGATAATAATCCAATCAGAGTCAGTAGATCCATGAGAGACTTAGCATATAAATCTTTGCAAGCCAAAGAAAAATTACTTAAAGAAAATCAAAAGGAGCCTACTGTTGAAGAAATTGCTAAAGAACTTAATGTAAGCAAAGAAGAAGTTGTTGTTAGTTTAGATTCTATACAAGACCCTGTTTCATTACAAGAGCCAGTATTTAATGAAGGTAGTGAAAGTATTTATATTATGGATCAAGTAAAAGACTCGAAAAATACAGATGAACTGTGGGCTGAAAGCATAACTATTTTAGAAGCAATGAAAAAATTAAATCCTAGAGAAAAAACAATTATTGCGAAACGTTTTTTTGATGGAAGAACTCAAATGGAAGTCGCAGAAGAAATTGGAATATCACAAGCACAAGTTTCACGTCTCGAAAAGAACGCAATTGAACGAATCAAATCATTATATAACTAAACTCAAAAGTAAGCTCTTATAGAAATCTGCTCTATCTTGCGAGATGTTTTGTTTTTTCAAGGCATTCTATAGTCTAGCATGCCTTGAAAAATTAACCATCTATGTGGAGCTATTTTAAGAAAATTTTATATTTTCATAGTGTTATTACTAAATTGCTCATATAACTTCCTATTTGCTTAATTCTTTATCTGCTTTATTTTTAAACTCATCAATTTTTGCAGTAATTTCTGCCCTTTTTAATGCTGGTGCAAATATAAATCTTGCCGCATTTTTATTCATTTGTATTAAATCATTGTATGTTAAATTTGTGTTTTTTAATATCCAATCATATTCTTCTAAAATATTAGTATTTGATACCGTATTATTATCTGTACTTATTGTTATAAACAGTCCATATCTATATAATTCTTCCAGAGGATGTTTTCCTTCTACTGCTTGTGTTTGTAAATTACTAATTGGACAAACTTCTAGTGGAATTTCCATTATTCTCAAAATATCCATTAATTTCTTGTCCTCTACGCTTCTTACTCCATGTCCTATTCTTTTTGCTCCAAATCTTAAAGCTGTTTTTATACTATCCGGTCCATCCGCTTCTCCCGCATGTATTGTATATGGTATTCCTTGTTTTATTGCTTCTTTAAAAATATATCCGTAATCTATTGTTGGAAAAATTGCTTCCGCTCCTGCTAAATCTATTGCTGACACCCCTTTGTTTAAATACTTTTTAGCTGAACTGACTGCTTGTAAATTTGTTTCAGATTTTTCTCCTCTCATACAGCATAAAATTAAACTTCCATCTATTCCAAACTCGGCTTTTGCTCTTTCCATTCCTCTTATAGCTGCTTCTACCACTTCATTACAGCTTAGACCTTTTTCCATATGTTTTGTTGGTGCAAATCTAACTTCTGCGTATATTACATTTTGCTTACTCAAATCTTCAAATAATTCATATGTTGCTTCTTCGATGTTTTCAGCTTCTTGTAATACTTGTGCTGGTAAATCAAATTTTTGTAAATACTCGTTTAAATCTCTGCAGTCTTTGTCTACTCTCAACATTTTAGTAACTTCTTCCAAGCTTTTTTCTATTCCTTGTTTTTGTAGCCATCTTTGTACACTTGTTGGTCTTAGTGATCCATCTAAATGTAAATGTAAAATTACTTTTGGCATATTATTAAGTGCTTCTTGCATAATTAAAGCCTCCTATTTTATTCTAAAAATATCTGTTCTTGGATTAAATGTAGATACCTCTTCTAGCTTTTTAAATAAGTTTTGTTCTTCATCTGTTAATTGTCTAGGTACAACTGTTTTAATTTCTGCTATTAAATTTCCTCTGCCTCCTACTCCATCATTATATCCTTTATTTTCAACTCTAATTCTTTCTCCGCTTTGTGATCCTGCTGGTACATCAATTGTTATATTTTCTTCCATTGAATTAATATTAACACTTTTACCTAATGCTGCTTCCCAAGGTGTTATATAGAGGTTTGTTATAATATCATTTCCTTCTAACCAGAATTTATCATTTTTAGAAATTTTTATTTGTATATATAAATCTCCGTTTGCTCCTCCAGAAGAGCTTACTTTTCCCTGTCCAGCTAATCTGATTTTTGCACCATCTTTTATGCCTTTTGGAATCTTTATAGAAAATGTTGTTATCTTTCCATCAACATTTCTTATTGAAATTTTTTTATCTAATCCATAATAGGCTTCTTCTAAACTAACTTCTATTTCTGTATCAATATCCTCACCTTTAATACCAATGTTTGGTTTTGTAACAGATACATTCTCCCTTTTATCTTCGTTAGCATTTCCAAAGAAAACTGTAAAAAGTTCATTCATTGCTGTTCCATTTGGTTTTTTCTCACCACTTTGAGCAACTTTTTTTCTCTTTCCTATTTTAGATTTCCATGCTCTATCATATTTTTTTCTTGTTTTCTCTTCAGATAATACTTTATAGGCTTCATTAATATCTTTAAAACGTTCCTCTGCACCTGGATTCATTTTATTTATATCTGGATGATATTTTTTGGCTTGCTCTCTAAATGCATTTTTAATTTGTTGAACACTAGCTTTGTTATCTTCCAAGTCCAATATTTTATAATAATCTTTGAATATCATTTTTCTCTCCTTTATGGAATTTCTGTTTTATGTTTACCAAATTAAATTATACCATATTTTACCTGCGTTTTTCAACTTTTTTCTCATTTTTTCTTGCTTTTTCAAATATTTATTATATAATCAATGTAACCTATTATGTGGAGGTATTAATATGCGTAAAAATCACGTAGAAATTAGTAATGACTATAAGATTATCGCTGTAGACGATGAACAAGGAATATTAGACTCTTTAAATGTGTTTCTTACACGTTCAGGTTATACCTTTGTTGGATTAACTGATCCTATAGAAGCAATTGAACGCGTAAAAAATGAACACTTTGATTTAATGTTACTTGATTTCTTAATGGTGCCAATACATGGCGATCAAGTTGTTGAAGAAATACGAAAATTTAATAAAGATTTATATATATTATTATTAACAGGTCATAAAGATTTAGCTCCTCCTCTTGACACTATTAAAAGATTAGATATTCAAGGTTATTGCGAGAAAAGTGATAGATTTGATCAGTTATTATTACTAATAGAATCAGGAATAAAAGCAATATCACAAAAATATTTAATTTCAAATATAAACACTGAATTGCAAGAAACATATAAACAATTAGAAAACTCTTATTTAGAAACAATCGAAATTCTTAGAAATACTGTTGAAGCAAAAGATTTTTATACTAAAGGACATTCAGATAGAGTATCTGCTTATGCAGTTTTATTAGGTAAAAAACTTGGATTATCAGACGATGATATAAATAGATTAAAAATTGGCGGTATGTTCCACGATATTGGAAAAATTGGAATACCGGATGCCATACTATTAAAAAGAGATAAATTAAGTACAGATGAATTTTCAGAAATAAAAAATCATCCAACAATAGGTGCTCATATACTAGCTAATGCTCGTATCTTCTCTGACATACTTCCAATTATAAGGCACCATCATGAAAGATATGATGGCACTGGATATCCAGCAAGATTAAAAGGCGACGAGATTCCATACTTAGCTAGAATAACTTCTGTTGCCGATGCATTTGATGCTATGACATCGAAACGTTCATATAGAGACGAGTTACCAATTGACTTTGTAAAAAATGAATTTATAAATGCTAAAGGAACTCAATTTGATCCATCTGTTGTAGATGCATTTATAGATATATTAAATAATAATTATGATGAGATTGAAAAAATACGTGCTAAATAAATTGATTTAAATACACAAAAACAGGATTAAATTTCTTTAATCCTGTTTTTATTATATCTTATACCTAAGCCTTATTTTATAATGAATTTTTTAATTAAAACTACACCTACTGCAATTATTGCTAATCCTCCTGTAATACCATATACTAACATTGATTTACTTTGCTTATCTTCACCTGTTGTTGGAACTATTTGGAATGTCTCTGCCCAGTATTCATCTTCTTCTGCGTTTAGATTTTCTAATGTTGCCATTTTAGCATATGCTTGTACCCATGGTAAGTTGTTTGGTGTTGTTCCTGTAATTTTTGTTCCTGCTAAGTTTGTTGTTGGTATAATTACTTGTGCAATATAACTTGGGTATGATAGTGAATCTGATGCTGTTAAACCGTTTCTTATAAGTGTTAATTTAAATTCTGTTAAAGTATCTGATTTTATTTGTCCACCAGTCTTTGTTTGAAGTACTCTTACTTCTTCTGTATCATCATTTCCTGAGATATCCTTAGTTTGTTTTTTAACATTTTCTGCCACAACTTTGAAATCTGATGTTGGATCCACTGTAAACTCATTAGATAAGTAATCTTCTAAGTATACATACGCTGTTACTTCTGTATCACTTGCTCCTTTTTTACCTGTATAGTATGCTTGTCCTAAGTATGATGTTTCTATATTATATCCAGTACTTTTCTTCATTGCTTTATTAACTTCTGCTATACGTTTATCCATTTCAGTAATATAATTTTTAAGATCTTCTTCATATCCTGAATTTGAATGTTTAAAGGCTATAGCTAAATCATTACGTAAGAATTCACGTTCACCAATATTTTTTACTATATATTTGTATGTTATTTTTAAGTTTGCACCTTCAATTTCATTTGCTTCAACTTGCCAATATCCTCTATTACTACGAGTAGTCGCTTGCGCTGTTAATGGATTTGACTCTGCACTCTTACTTAAATTTGCAACTGTTACACTTTGATCACTGTATGATTTATTCATATCTGCACTTGCTTCAACATTTAAGTTTCCAACTCCACCTTTTAAACTTACATATCCTATATGTTTTCTTAAAGCTATTGTTGTCACTGGTCTTAGCATTAAACCAAAGTTTACATCTGCTTTATATGATGAGTTTCCTTGTTCAATTACTATATCTGTAACTGGTAATATTGATGTATCTGCTGGCATCCATGTCTTTTCAAGTTTTGCTTTATTGTCTATATTTAGGTCATCACTATTAGATGATTGTAATGCGTATTTCATTACTGTTAATCTTCTTGCTTCATTATCTCTTGCCATTGATGCTGTTTCAGCATAACTCTTTGTTTTTAAATATTTACTACTGTAGTTTGCATCTGTTGTAGATTTATAATCTAATCCATTGTATTTTAATATATTATTTGTATTTATTGCTGTATCATAATATGTTCCATCACCATAAATAAATCTTACAATGTACTGTCCTGGTATAAATCCTTGGAATGTATATTTACCTGTTTCTGCTGGTACTTGATATTGTTCTATTTTCTTTCCATCATCTGAAATTCTCTTTACTACATTTGATCCTGATGTTGTTTCTTGCCAGATGTATTCTAGTTTATGCATTGTAGCTCCAACTTGTAAATCTTTAATTTCTATTAATTGAACAATAACATCATCTACTTTTGTTTCTCCAAATTCCATTTTTCCATTTCCTGACATATATCCTGAATCTTCATCTTGTACATCTTTTTTATCTTCAAATACATATCCTGAAATTTCTCTTTCTGTTTGAGAAACATTTATTTGTAATCCATGTGATTCATCACAGTCATCCTCATATTGAGAAACTGTATTTCCATTTAATCCATTTCCTGGTGCTGAGTCACAGTCTACAAATCCTCCTTCTGTTGTTGAATATTGAGTAATTTCTGCAGCATTTGTAATTGTTGGTTGATTATCTAATTTATCTAATTTAAGTGTAAATTCTAGCTCAATTTTTGATTGTCCACCATATGGTAGGTTTTTATTTGTTGGTACTATTGTTAATTTATTTCCTGATTGAGTTGCTGTACCACCCTTTATACTATTATATGTTAAATGGCTATCATAGTAATAATCAACTGAATCTACTTGCGCTTCTGTTACGCTTTGATTGTTTAATACTAAAATATATGTAATTTTTACTAGCAATTCTTGCTTAGCAGCTTCAAATGCTTGTTCTTCAGCTGCATCTAATTCTGGTTGATGCGCCATTGCTGGATTATTACCCATATAGTCTCCGATTCTGTATGAATAATCTGATCTATATAAGTTCATATTGTATTTTATATTATCATCTGTTACTCTGTTTTGACTTATATCAATTATTAAATTCATGTCCTCATCAAATACTTTATTGTATTTTAAAGCATTTAGAGGAGCAACACCATTAATACTAACTTCTGCATCATATATATCCATCATTAATGATAAGTCTAATGTTTTTGGTCTTAGTCCTAAATCAATATCAGTTGCTTTTTGATTATATACATTACCTGCTGTTTGTGTATCTGCTTTCATTTCAAATTCTAGTTTAACAGTTTTATCTTGATTTTCTGTAATTAATGTTGATTTTCCACTTCCATCATAAGAGTATGTTAATGCAACTCCTCCATTTGATGTTCCTGCTGATATTGTTTTGAATTTGCCATTAAATGTTGTTCTATCTCCTTGCTTTTCATCTGCCTTAGAGTCTCCTGCATATGTTCTTATATAATTGATACCATCATACTTGAACAATATATAATAACTAACATTTAATTTCTTTTCAATTTTTTCAAATTTATATGCACCATTTGCATCTGTAATTAAATATCCATTTGTACCATATGTATTTCCAAATGCATCTTGAGTTACTTGTGTTCCATCTGATTGATATAAATATACTTGTACTCCTTCTTTGAATTTTTCGTTCATATCATATTTACCATTTGGAGGTTGTATACCTTTTTCACCTTGTGGTTCATCAATCCAAACATGTCCTGATAATTCTGAAATCTGTGCTCTGTTCTTTGCTGAAACTATCCACATATTTTTGTCTGCACCATTAGCTGTTGTCACTTCTTCTTTATCTGGTACTATTATGTTCGTTTGTTCCCATGAAGATGTTGTAGAGTTCCATGTATATGTTATCTCAACATCTGATTGATACATTATAAATCCATCTGGATCCGGTACTGCAATTTCTTTAAATTTAACTATAATTTGGTTAATATTTTGTCCACCATTATCTGGTTTAATTTCTATTTCTATAAAATCACCATTTGTTGTTATTGTATATGGATTTTGTGTTCCATTACCTACAACTACTGCACCATTTACAACTGTTATTTCAAATTGTGCATCTGGTAATTTTGAACCATCTAATGCATTTAATTTCTCAAATGAAAGTTTAATATTTGGTTTACCAACAAGAATTGTTAATTCTTTTGATCTTGTTATTTCTGTAGATTGTGCTACAATATGTAATAAATCCTGATTTTGTGTATAAAGGTCTTCTGGATTATATTCTACTTCATCTTCTTCTATTATTTCACCTGTTTCCTCATTATCCTTTATGTGCAAATACATAAGTTTCCCAAAATTATTTATGTCATTTTGTTTATGATCATGCTTATATTTTACTTCCCACTTATCTTCTTCCTCATTATAAATATGTATATAATGAGTTACAGTCAATGGTGGTAGCCACGGATTCGAATTATCATAAACATACGTAAAGCTCTCTACTCTTCCAGTCTCTTTTCCTGCCTCTTGTTCAGCTAGAGTTAAATAACTTCTATTTGGATTATTAGTTCCTATTTTCTTCAATTTTGCCATACCAGCTTCATAGCTCCAGTCTAATAAACCTCCCGATTTCATTGCTTTAATTCTATATCCTTCAAATTCGAATCGAACATGTAACCCTACACAGTCTAATACGTAAAACATTGAGTGATAAGGTGTTAATTTTGCATATTGTCCATCTTCATATTTTCTAAAACTCCATTCAACTTTAAATTTAACACTTGTTCCATATTCTACCATTTCTACTGGAAGATATGCTTCTTTATCTCCAATTTTAAATGGATTACCAGCACCATCTGTAAGTTTATTATCAACATTTGGTTCATGGCTACTAAATATGACTGTATCATTTAAACTTATTTTTACTTTTATCATATCTAAATAGTGGTCTGGGTCTGGATATGCATCATACCCTGTATTTAGTTTTTCATCCCATGGATATTCTACTTTTACTCTTAATTGTCCTTGGTCATTAGCAACCCATACACCATTTGAAGTTAATTGTCCATTTTGAGCATTTGCAGGTGTTATTTCTGTTGTTGCTATATCATTACCTGCTGGGTCGACAGGTATAATATCTAATGGATTTGTATTTGATAAAACTACATCATTACGTATTTTATTATAAGCATTGTATTTTGCTAACATTCCAGCATATCTAGATGGATCTGGATTACTTCCTGCTTTATTTACACCTAGATTAACCCAAACAAAATGTGACCATGGTTGTATATTTCTATTATAACGATTTGTAATTAATCCTTTATCTGAAGCTAATTTTTCTTCTCCTGCTACAAATGATAACATGTGGCGATCTACTGGAAAGTTCTTAAGCTCAAGGTCACTAATGTTTCCAATTTCATATACATTATATTTTCCTGGGCTAAACTCATTTCCTTTGTTTAAACAAAAGTATCCAATCTCAAATCTTTGTATATTTACGGTTTGACCAAGTGCATGTAACGATTCTGCTTGATAATTTTGTGTTACAAAGTTATTAGCAGTAGCATCTGATTTGCTTGTATTTGCCATTGCTCTTTGTTTAAACATTTCTGACGTGTAATTATTTATACTATTAGTTAGCTCATTTGCCGCGAAAACACTCGGCATGAATACTGCCAACATAATTATCAATAATAATATTAACTTAAATAATGTTGTTGATTTTTTTACCATCTTTTTTTCCTCCAAATTATATATTTTTTACAATATACATTAACATTATAATACTTATATACATTATACACGCTTATGTAAACTTTTGCAAGTTTTTTTGACATTTTTTCCAAATTTTTAGCACTGTTTGGGAGCATCAATTTATTATGTTTAATTATTTTGTTATCAAGTTAGATATTTATAGCCAATTTTATTATTTGCAGTATAAACTCTAACATCTTTTTTTTTAATTTGCAATACTCAATATTTCATACATTTTTCAGCGTGTTTTTTCCGTTTAGGGAAGGTCAATTTTCGACTTTTATCTTCTAATATTAAATTTATGTTACAATTTTCCACTTTTTTAAAGGAAAATCCTTAGAAGTGTTATTTCCCATAGTGTTTCGTTATCTTAAAATTTATATAAGATTTTGTACCTGTGTGACTTTCTAAGACAAAAAAGTACAAAGGCACCTTAAATTAAGATGCCTTTGTGTTTTATATCCTAAACTTCTGTAGCTTTTACTACTACTCTTTGTTTATTATCGTTTGTACATGTGATTAATGTTATTTCTCTTCTTCCGTCTGTTAATTGTGATGTACATGATGTATCTGTTGGATTTACTATATACTTATCATATACTGCGTATTTTACTGTATTACCAAATAAGTCTGTTATTTGAATTATATCTCCATTTACTAATGAAGGTACATTGCTAAAAAATTGTGAGTTTTTGTAATTGTGACCAACTATACAGAAGTTTCCTATTTCGTTTGGATTTGGTCCCCAGAATTTACATGGTGAAATCTTTAATAGTGTATTAAAGTTATCTTCTTTACTTGATAATATTGGATAATTACATGATATTTTTGGAATACTTACTTGACCTATTGTGTAGTATACTGTTCCATCGTCTGCAACTACCTTTTGTTCTTCTGGAACTTCTATCTCTCTTGTAACTGAAACGATGTAAGTATCATCTACTCCACTTGTTCCTTTTGGTTTATTCATTATTACAACCGAGACTTCCTGTTCGACTGTTTCGTATTTTTCTTGATATTCTATTGAAGAAAGGATTGATTGGGATACTTGCTCACTTTTAGTTCTATCATATGATGCATAAATACCATAAGTTGATAGCATTATCAACGATATAATTGATAAAGCAAATTCTAGTTTGAAAAATTTCTTTTTTCTCTTCATTGCTGGTGTAACATACATTTTCTTTGATACTAAAATTTGATTCATATTAACCCATCCTTTCCTTAAAAATCGTGAACAAAGTCATTCTAATTTATTTTATCATATTTCTTGCAATATTTCAACTAATTCTTTTACACTTTTTTCCGGTGTGGATGCTCCCGCCATTATTCCTACTTTTTCCATATTCTTTAGTTTATTTAAATCTATTTCTTTACTGCTTTCTATAAATTGTGTATTCTTACAAAATTTTCTAGCGGATTCATATAATTCTATTGTGTTTGAGCTATGCTTTCCACCAACTATAATTATTGCATCAACTTTTTTTGATAATTCAATTGTTTCTTCTTGTCTATCTTTTGTTGCATTGCAAATTGTATTTTTTACTTCTATTTCCACATTAACTAGTCTTTCCTGAATTATCTGAATTATTTCATTAAATTTATTTAAATTATAGGTTGTTTGTGGTAATATTACCATTTTTTTCTTGTTTGAAAGTAAAAACTCTGATATTGCATCATTTATTTCGTCTACTTCTTCTACTATTGTGCTGTATTCTCCACAAAATGTTTTTGTTGCAACTATCTCTGGGTGATTTTTCTTTCCTATTAACAAAATAAAGTAATCTTGACTCGAATATTCTATTGCTAAATTATGAATATGAATAACTTTAGGACATGTTAGATCTATTACTTCTACATTATTTCTTTTGGCTATATCATAATCTTCTTTCACTGTTCCATGTGCTCTTATTATTACTTTATTAACCGCTTCTTCTATATCGTCTATAAATTTTATTCCTTTGCTTGTTAATTCTTCCACTACTTGCTTATTATGTACCAACTCTCCTAAGCAATATACTGTCTGTCCATCTCTTGTCTGTTCCGTTGCCTTTTCAACAGCATTTTTTACACCGAAGCAAAAACCTGATGTTTTACCTATAATAATTTCCATTCTTTCTCCTTTTATAATAGGGAACGCGTAAAAAGCGCTCCCTATAAATTTAAACTAATTTTATAATCTCTTCTTTTAGTACTTTTACTATATCTTCTTGTTTTACTTTTCTTATTATTTCACCTTTCTTAAATAGTAAACCTTCCTTTACGCCTCCTGCTATTCCAATATCTGCATGTTTTGCTTCTTGTGGTCCATTAACTCCGCATCCCATTACTGCAACTGTAATATCTCCCTTTATGGTTTGTAAGAAATCTTCAATTTCATTTGCTATTGGAATTAAGTCATATTGTATTCTTCCACATGTTGGACATGCAATTAATGTAGGTGATTTAAGTAATTTACAATCTTTTAAAATTTCTTTAGCAACCTTTATCTCTTTTACTGGATCTGCTGATAATGAAACTCTAATTGTATCTCCTATTCCTTCCATTAATAATTTTCCTAATCCAATACTTGAACTTACTGTTCCACTAAATTCTGTTCCTGCATGTGTTACTCCTAAATGTAAAGGATATTTTATTGTATTTGCTGCTTCCTCATAACTTTCAATACATAAATTTAAATCAGAAGCCTTTAATGATAATGCTATGTCGTAGAAGTCTAAGTTTTCTAATATTTTAATATGTCTTAATCCACTTTCTACCATTGCTTTTGCACATGGTCTTCCGCCATATTTTTCTAATATGTCTTTTGGTAGAGATCCACTATTTACACCTATTCTTATAGGTATATTTCTTTCTTTACAAGCATCAACAACTTGTTTAACTCTATCATTTGATCCTATGTTTCCTGGGTTAATTCTTATTTTATCTACACCTGACTTCGCAGCTTCTAGTGCTATTCTATAATCAAAGTGTATATCTGATACTATTGGAATATGTATGTTTTTCTTAATTTCTTTTATAGCTGTAGCATCTTCTACATCTAAACATGCTACTCTAATAATTTCACATCCTGCTTCTTCTAATTTTAGTATTTGTTCAACTGTGCTTTTTACATCTTTTGTTTTTGTATTGGTCATAGACTGAATAACGACTCTGTCTTGACCTCCTATTTGAATGCCTCCAACATATATTGGTCTTGTTCCATTTCTTCTAACCATTTTATCCATCCCTTTATTATTTTTTATAACCATGAACATTGTATCATGCTTTTTTTACAAAATCAATTATTTACAATACTTCTTTCCCATGCTATAATAATATATGTAAATCAATCTAGGAGGTGTTTTATGAAAGACATAAATAACGAAGTTGTAGATAAAAAAGCTGAAGTCATTGCAAAAGATGTTCCATTTGATGAGGAAGAAGCGTATTTTGAATTATGTCAAATAATTTCTGTTGCACAACAAACAGCAAACTATGCAAGATTTCAAAGCGACCTTGCTCAATGGAAAAAACACTATCCTATAGAAAGTTTTAGTGAAAAATATAAAGCAAAAATTAGATATATGTTAAGTGAAAAATTTCTTGATTCTGTTTTAAAAGATTATTTAGCATTTGAAAAATATTCCCAAATGGATCCTAATAAGCAATTAGATAGATTAAGAAAAATATATAGCAGAGCCGAAAAACATAAAGATGCAAAAAAATTGGATGCAGATTTAGCTGCATTATATAAGGAATATCCTCTTTCTTATTTAAAAGAGAAGTTTCCTCATATTGTTGGAAAACTTACTAGTAAATCTAACAGAGAAAGAATATTGCAAAAATTTGATTCTAGAGAAGCATATGATGAGTTTACAGAAGTAATCTATAATATAGAATCTTATTCATCGTTAGAAGAATTAGAAAAAGCACTAGAACCATTAAGAACAAAATATCCTATTGAAGATTTTTCTGAAGAATATAGAGGAAAAATTACTGATTTATTAAAAGAAGATTCATTAAAAAAATTATTAGAAGAATCCAGTTTAGATGTACCTATTGATATGGAAAGGTTAGATGCAGGTACAGTAATAACTTTATCTGAAGAAAAAGCGTTAGCTTCTTCTGGTATTATAAACCAAAAAACAGCATATTTTGAATTACTAGAAATTATGAAAAATCCTAATAACACTAATGCCGTTTTTGATTGGTCATATAAATACATGAAATACATTGGAAGATTTGATGATTACCATAAGGGATTAATTTTAACTACTTTAGCACCATACTACAAAATTCCTAAACAGGAAAGTTATATGATACCAATTATGGATTCTCAAAGCCACGATTATTTATCTTTTGGAGAATACCAATCTATAGATGATATTAAAAAGAATGCAGTTTTACAATACTTAGCGTTAATTTCAACAACTGGTACACTTTCTAATGATGATATTCTAAGGTTAGAAACTATTCATAATAACTCTGTTAAAGCACAGGCTGTTGATGCAGTTGCAGAATCTTTAGAGTTGTTTGCAGAAAAATCAGACAATACTTTAGATTTAGAATTATCTGATTCTAAATACTTTGGTGAAAAAGCTAAAAGCGGTTCTAAGGTTGTTGCAAAACCAGATGATGAAGAAAAAGATCCTGTAGATATTAACTATGTTGTTGATACAAATGGCATTGCATCTGCAAAAGATGATGTTTCTTCTGATGAAAGTTCTTCTGAAAGCGATGGAGCAAATTCAACATCAATTAGTATTGATTTAGACGAAGATACTGATACTGCAACTATTAAAGTTGAAAGAACTCGTGAACCCTCTCCTAAAAGTGGTCCATTTATAGAAGAAAAAGATCCTGACAAAAAAGATAAAGCAGAAACTGATAAACCAAAATCAAAGAATAACTCTTTAGATGAAACAACTGTTGCTAATGAACCAGCTAAAAATCCAAAGAAAAAGAAAAAAGGATATCCTCTAGGTGTTGTAATAGATTATGGCGAAAATAGCAATAATTCAGAAGTAACTATTGTTTATAAAAATGATGATGATGGTATGGAAAGAACACCTACTGACCGTACACCTCAAACTGATAACAAACCATATCTTGATAATAATACAACTAATGAACAACCACAGACTCCATATATAGACCACAGTTTGGATGAACCAACTAGACAGGAATTTGGAGCACATCATGATGATTATGAAAGAGAATTATAAAACATAAAGAAACCACTTCAAAAGAAGTGGTTTCATTGCTATACTTCGATTTTTGTATCTACATTTTCTATTAGGTATCCGTATTTATTTAAAACTGGATTTACTTCACTATTTATAAAGTCTGTAACTTGATGTTCTGCTCTTCCACATAGTCTTTCTGGTGATAATATATTTAGTATTTCTTCATTTGTTAGTCCAAAGCTACTATCTCCAGCAATTCTTTCTACTAAATCATTCGGTTTTCCAAATTCTTTAACTTGTTTTGCAGACTCCATTGAGTGTTCTCTAATTTTTTCATGTAGTTCTTGCCTATCTCCACCTTTTAACACGGCATTCATAAGTATTTCTTCTGTTGCCATAAAAGGTATTTCTTTCATTACATTTGTTCTTATAACATTTTCATATACTACAATATTTTCTGTTATATTTGCATACACTTTCAATATTGCATCTACTCCTAAAAATCCCTCTGGAATGCTGATTCTTCTATTTGCTGAATCATCTAAAGTTCTTTCTAGCCATTGTGTAGCTGTTGTTATTTTTGTATCATTTGCTAGTGTTATAATGTGTCTTGCAATAGAATTTATTCTTTCACTTCTCATCGGATTTCTTTTATATGCCATTGCAGATGAACCTATTTGATTTTTCTCGAAAGGTTCTTCTAACTCTTTTTCGTGTTGTAATAATCTCATGTCATTTGCAAATTTAGAAGCACTTTCTGCAATTCCTGCTAATAAATTTAAAACCCTTGAGTCTTGTTTACGTGTATATGTTTGCCCAGAAACTGCAAATGTTTTTTCAAATCCCATTTTCTCTGCAATTTTACCATCTATTTGTTTAACTTTCTCTTCGTCTTTAAATAGTTTCATAAAGCTTTCGCTTGTTCCTGTTGTACCTTTACATCCTAATAATTTTAAATGTTCTTGTACAAATTCTAATTCTTGTAAATCTTCTAATAAATCTTGAATCCATAGTGTTGCACGTTTTCCTACTGTTGTTAATTGTGCTGGTTGAAAGTGTGTATATCCTAAACATGGAACATTTTTATATTTATCTGCAAAATTTTTTAGGTTATTTATTACTACTACTATTTTTTGCTTTACTAAATCTAATGCTCTCTTCATTAAAAACACTTCTGTATTATCTGTTACATAGCATGAAGTTGCGCCTAAGTGAATTATTGGTTTAGCTTGTGGGCATTTAATCCCGAATTCATACACATGTGCCATAACATCATGTCTACATTCTCTTTCTCTTGCACTTACTATGTCGTAATCAATATTTTCTACATTTGCTTTCATTTCGTTTATTTGTTCATCTGTAATGTTTAGTCCTAATTCTTTTTCTGTTTCTGCTAATGCAACCCACAGTTTTCTCCATGTTGAATATCTTGAATTGTTTGACCATAATGCATTCATCTCTTTACTTGCATATCTGCCACTTAATGGTGTTTGATAAATATTGTTATCCATATCATTTCTCCATTCTTTTTTTATTTATTGGGTTATTACTAATACCGTTTCAAGTTTTGAAAAGTCAACTGCTGTTTCTATGATTGCATACTTTTCTGTAACATTTGCTGTTTCTATAATTTCTTTTAATATTCCTATCTTCAATCCCTTTGGATATATTCCACCTAATCCTGAAGTTTCAACAACATCATTTAAAACTAGATTAGCTTCTGCACTAATATATACTGCTCTTAAGTTATTTTTTTCATTTAAAATTCCCTTTACCATTAGGTTATCTCTAGATATATGCATAGTTCCGCTAACACTACTTGCTGTATCTATAATTGGTTGTACTTTTGCTGTTTTATTTGTTACTGATATTGTATGTCCCACTATTCCATCTGCTGATATTACAGCCATATTTTCGTGAACTCCATCATCTGTTCCAACATTAATTACCATTGTTTCACTTAAATTGCTTAGATTTTTGCTTATTATATATGCTGGTACTGTTTTATAATCTCTATATTGATCTGCTAGATTTGCATATGATCTAAGTGTTGTATTTTCAGCTTTTATAATCTCTAGTTCACTAAGTTTTATTTTCAATTCTTCGTTTTCTTTTTTTAAATTTGCATTCTCTTCATCAAGTTTATCTATATTTTCGAAAAATGTATTGTTACTATTTATTTTGTTTTTTAAGTATATTAAACCATTTTGTATTGGCATAACTAACTTATTTCCTAGTCCTTCTATGTAGCTAAACTTGTTAGTATCTATATTGGTTAATATTACTAGTATAGTTAAAAAAACTATTGTTATAATACTAGCTATTACTTTCCCCTTTTTAGCCTTCCCCATTCCTGTTTTACTCCTTAAAATATGTTTTTAACTTTATCATTTTTTCTTTGAGTTTATTAAAACATCTTTTAATTTTTCTATGTCTGTAAGAGCTTTTTCTGTTCCTCTTACCACGCATTCAGTTGGATTATCTGCTACATATACTGGCATTTTTGTTTTTGCACTTACTAACTTGTCTAAATTTCTTATTTGTGCTCCTCCACCTGCAAGAATTATTCCTTTTTCAACTATATCCGAAGCTAATTCTGGTGGTGTTTTTTCTAAAGTCATTTTTATTACATCTATAATTTCATAAATCGATGGTTCCATTGCTTCTTGTATTTGTGAAGATTTTACTGTTACTGTTCTTGGTAATCCTGTTGATAAATCTCTTCCTTTTACTTCACAGGTTAGTTCTGTCATTAATGACATTGCTGCGCCAATTCTAATTTTTACATCTTCAGCTGTTGTCTCTCCTATTGCAATTCCTTCTACTCTTTTTAAGTAATTTATTATATCATCAGTAAGCTCATCTCCTGCAATTCTTATTGAGTTGCTAACAACAATTCCTCCTAATGAAATAACTGCTACTTCTGTTGTTCCTCCACCAATATCAACTACAATATTTCCATTTGGTGTTGCAACATCTAATCCTGCTCCAATTGCTGCTGCCATTGGTTCTTCGATAAGAAATACTTCTCTTGCTCCTGCTGTCATTATTGATTCTTCTACTGCTCTTTCTTCAACTTCAGTTATACCTGATGGCACACCTACTATAACTCTTGGTTTACCCAAATTATATCTTTGACATACTCTTCCTACTATGTTTTTTAATAAAATTTGAGTTGCTTTAAAATCTGCTATAACACCATCTTGTAATGGTCTAATTGCATTAATTTCTTTTGGTGTTCTCCCTAGCATTTCCTTTGCTTCATAACCTGTTGCAATTAATGCATCTGTTTCTGCATCTAATGCAACTACTGCTGGCTCATTTAAAACTATGCCTTTTCCTTTTAAAGTAACTAATATATTTGCTGTTCCTAAATCTATTCCAATATCTCTTCCATTTAAACCAAACAATTTCTTTTCCTCATTTCTTTCTTATTAAGCTTTGATATGTTCCATCACCCAATACAATATGATCTAAAAATTCTATTCCAATTATTTGTGCTGCATCATAAATTCTATCTGTAACGTTATAATCGCTTTTACTTGGTGTTGGGTCTCCACTTGGATGATTATGAACAAGTATTATCTTTGGTGCCTGCATTTTTATTGCATCTGTTAGTACATCTTTTGGTTCTATACAAGCAAAGTTTGAGCCTCCTAAAGATATGTCTATAATTCTTAAAACAACATTTTTAGTATTTAAAATTAATACTTTTGCTATCTCTCTTTTTTCATACTTCAGCTCTGGCATCAATAAATCTGCAACATCTTTTGGTGATTTTATTATGCTTTTTTCGTTATTAATTGGTCTTGAAATACGTTTAGTAAGTTCACAAATAGCTTTAATTTGAATGGATTTTATCTTTCCAATTCCTTTAATTTGCATAAATTCTTCTATTGATAATTCCTGCAAAAATCGTAAATCTTTCTTATCCGTATTTTTGTTCAAGCTTAAAATCCTTTGTGCAATTGTTATTGATGATTCTTCTTTTGTACCTGTTTTTATTATTATTGCCAATAATTCTGCATTTGATAATCTTTCTGCTCCATATTTTTCTAATTTTTCATATGGTCTTTCAGATAGGGGTAATTCTTTTATTTTCATAAAAATCCTTTCCTATCTTTCTTTAACTTTTTTCTATATTTTTCTGTATAAAAGCAATGCTAAAACCATTCCAATTATACTTGAAATGCTTATTTTAAACCATAGCCCAAATGTTAATCTTACAATGTTTAAATCCAATTCTAGCGGTGTTCTTAGTCCAAATTCTTGCCCATAACCTAACCACCATAGTGAATCTACTCTTGAAGCAAATTCTCCTAATAATCCTCCAATTACAAGTCCTGATAATAGAAAAAACATTAACATCCATATATTTTTCTCTCTAATTGCCATGTAATTTCCTCCTTCATTAGTTCCTCTTTGCCATCAATATTATATATTTTTTTATGCACTTTTTCAAGATATATTGCCTTTTTTTTCAATATCTTTGTGTATTTTTATCCCTATTAAACTTTAATAAAAAAATTAAATATTTTTGTTATGCAAAATCTCTTTATTTTTAATATTGTTTATGCTATAATGCAAAAAAACTGCTTTCACACTTTTGAAATTTTAAAATATACTATTAATAGAATTTCCAAATTTTTATCATTTAAAGTTAATATATTTAGTGCTATAATAAAATCAAAGCAGTTTGGAGGTCATGTTTAATGCGAATAGAAAAGTTAGACGAAAATAAAATCAGAATATTTTTAAATATGGAAGATTTATCAGAAAAGAACATAGATGTTCACACTTTTATGTCTAATTCTATGGAAACTCAGGATTTATTCTTAGATATGCTAGATAAGGCTGAATCTGAGCTTGGATTTAATACTAAAAACTATAAATTAATAATAGAAGCTTTAGCATCTTCAGATGGTAATTTTGTGCTTACAGTAACAAGAATATCTCCTGCAGAAGCCAATACTTCTAAAAAAAGTAAAAAGATGGTTAAAACTAAAATTAAATCAGTAAGTCCAAACAAAATATCATCTATTGCTAGATTCAACACATTTGATGATTTTTGCGAGTTTTGTACATACGTAAATAATAATATCACTTTACCAATAGAAAAGCTTAAATCGTCAATCCTCGTGTCATATAACGATAATTATTATTTGATTATTAAGAACTTAAATATACCAATTAAAAATTTAAAATCTTTTTACTCATCATTATCTGAATTCGGTGTTTGTTTAAGAAATGCTGAGCTTGTGGAAAGAAAAATAACAGAATATGGTAAGGTAATATTTAGGAAAAATGCTATAAGCGAATGCGTAAAATATTTTAGTTAATAAAAAAGAACGACTATTTCTAGTCGTTCTTTTTTATTATTCATCTGCAAATATTTCATCAAACTCTTCTGCTTCAATTTTTTCTTTTTCTAGTAATTTGTTTGCAACTGCATGAAGTTTATCGCTATGCATTGTTAGCAATTCTTTTGCTCTTGAATAAGCTTTATCGATAATGCTCTTAACTTCTTCATCAATCTTAGCTGAAGTTTCTTCACTATAATTTCTAGTTTGTGTCCAGTCTCTTCCTAGGAAAACTTCTTCTTGACCTGAACCAAATGTAATTGTTCCTAATTTATCGCTCATACCGTATTTTGTTACCATGTCTCTCGCTATCTTAGAAGCTCTTTCAATATCATTACTTGCTCCTGTTGAAATATCATCTAAAACTATACTTTCTGCAACTCTTCCTCCAAGTAATGAAATAATTGATTCTTCCATTTCAATCTTAGACATAAAGTTTTTATCTTCATCTGGTCTATACATTGTATATCCACCAGCCATTCCTCTTGGAACTATTGAAATTTGGTGTATCATGTTTTGTGTTGGTAAGTAATGACTTACTACTGCATGACCTGCCTCGTGGAATGCAACTAATTTATTTTCTTTTTCATTTCTTACTCTGCTCTTCTTTTCTGGTCCCATTGTAACTTTAATCATAGCATCTTCTACTTCTTGCATATTTATTTCTTCTTTGTTTCTTCTTGCTGCCAATAAAGATGCCTCATTCATCAAGTTCTCTAGGTCTGCACCTGAAAATCCAACTGTATTTTTTGCTATTACTTTTAAGTCTACATCATCGCCTATTTTCTTATGTCTGCTATGAACTTCTAGTATTTCTTCTCTCGCCTTAACATCTGGAGCTGATACTACTATTTGTCTATCAAATCTTCCTGGTCTTAACAATGCTTTATCTAATATATCTGGTCTGTTTGT
>CAYMDN010000003.1:0-62168 GCA_964389545.1 uncultured Clostridium sp.
AGTAAAATACTGGCTTTCAAGATATTCAAAAGGGTAAACTGCGGGTAGTCGGAAACAACTATCCGCATAAATAATCCGATGCATTGATATTACTATAATACATCGGATTATAATTTTTGTGAAATTATATTTTAATGCAATTTTAATGCATTTTATGCACACAATTTCATTTTTAGTTTTTGTTTTCCATAATAAGAACGGCAATCTTTTAGCTGTCTATTTCTATATCTTGCAAGTATATGTCCATAAGTTTCTTTGATTTGGCGGTCATCTACATGTCCAAGAATAGCTGCAATAACAAGTAAATCCATTCCTGCTTCAATCATTCTAGTAACAGCAGTATGTCTACACATATGGGTATGGCATCCTTTTGGAAGTTCTAGTTTTACACCTGCTTCTCTACAGATTCGTTTAAATATGTTATTTAAACAACGATGGTCTATATAACTACCATCTAATTGGCAAAACAAAAGATTTTCTTTATTATTTGGATTGCTTTTTGCATTTTTGATTTGGTCTTTTACAATACTAATCATAAGTTCTTCATCAAATATGTCAAAAGGTACAAATCTCTCATCTAATAAGCCTTGTTCTATTTTTTTATGACCTGTTTTAGTAGTATCTCCCATGATAACCTTACCATCATCACAAGATAGAGTTCTGCTTATAACAAATCCATTAGCTTTAAAATCAATATGTTTAGTAATATCAATAGCACCAAGCTCTCCAATTCTAGCTGCAGATAATAATGCACATATAAATAAATTTCTTAATGTTCTTTCATCATAATTACACCTAGAACTTTTTACCAAAGGTTTAGTTAGTAGGTGTTCCATAAGTTTTCTCTGTTCTTCTACTTCAAATGCTTGTACAGGTTCTTTTTTCTGTAAAGAAACAGGGGTAAAGGTTCGTAACATAGGATTATCTGGATAGGATATTATTTTATCCATTACACATTGCATGAATCCTGCTTTTAGTTTAGCAACAATTTTATCTATTTCTCCTTGTGATAGATGTCTTATAGAATTAAGAAAATTCTGTATTTCTTCATAAGTAACCTTTTGGACTGGTTTCTTAAAATTCTCCCAATTTTCAATGTAATTATAATGGTATTTATCTTTATCTTTAGTATTTTTTATGATTTTTCCTGCTTCAAATTTAACATTACCTATTTTCTTAACTACTTCTATAATAGTGATTCCATTTTTCTTTACATATGTTTTAGTTTGGATTTGAGCTTCTACATCTTTTTTCTTTTCAACAGATGCAGTTCTAGTAGTCTCATTAGAAACAGTAGTCCTAGAACCATCATCAAGAGTAATTTGTGCAGGATACCTATTATAACAATAGAAGCGGTCGCAGTAATTCCTTTTTAGACAAGCAGTACATTCCAAACACTTTTGGCATTTATTTGTTCCACTTCTGTTATTGCATATAGACCAATCATCACAATTTTTACAAATATCACATACAAAATTCAATCGCTTTTCTTTTCTATCTATCTTTTGAATGGTATTATAAACAGAGCCTTCTCCATTACCATTCCTTCCAAGTTTTTTTGCCATAAAAAAACCTCCATTTTTCACATAATTTTTATATAAAACTATTGAAAAATGGGGGAGTTTTGTATATAATACAAAAGTAAGCACTTTCAATAGTGTTTATACTTTGGGATAATGTGTTGAGCGGCAAACTACACCACATTATCCTCTTTTATTTTTTTATTATCAATTTAATTTTTAAGTAATAAACTTTTTTATTTTTTTCATTAACGAATGTGTTTATATCAGCAACATTTACATTCATAATCCTATTATCAGATATTTTGTTACATATTTCAAAAGTATTTTCTGCAGGAATATTACCAAGGATTTTATTGTCTAATGTTTCTACATATACTGCATCTTGATTTTTATATTTATATGGTACAAGTTTTAATTCTTGTCCAACAGATAATTTGGAAATAAGATTTTGTCTATCTGTTCCATCCTCATTTTTAAATGTTACACCAGATATCTTTAAAACCCAAGTTCTAATATTATTAGATGTAGTATTTGTTGTTTCTTTTGAATATGTTGACTTAAGACAAAAATATACAATTATCCATATTCCATAAGTGATAAACATTAGAAGTATATTTATCCATAAATATTTTTTATTCATAATAAAATTCTTCATTTAATTACTCCTTTCATAGCCAATATAACCAATTACTGTACCTAATATTTTAACATTTTCTTTTGGACATGCTTGTGTTTTATATTTAGTAGTATTAGATGACAAAGGTTCTAATAATAATAAATCTCCTTGTAGAGTAATTTTTCTAATAAGAGTAATATTATCTAAAATAATAAGAGCAATAGTGTCATTTTTTATATTTGAGCTTTTTTTCATTAAGATGTAATCGCCTTCTTGATATTTTTTATTCATACTATCATCAGCAATTTTTACATAAAAGAAATTTTGTGGAGAATCTATATTATATAGTTTCGTATCTATTGTTATATATTCATCTATATATTTATCTACTAATTTGAATCCTTTTTCATTTATTCTACTATAAACAGGAATAGGGGATAGAGATTCAATATTATATTTATTCATATAATCTAACATTTTTTTCTTTTTCTCTTCTAAAGTCAATGCATTAGATTTGTTTCTAACTGTATCATAATCTTTATAATTTATATGAGATTTATTAGGAACATCAGAAACATCATATCCCATTAGCCATGCTTCATTAGTATTTAATGCCATTGCAATTAAGGTAAGTCTCTTTTGAGATGCTTTCCAATCGCCAGACAAATATCTACTAATGGATGATTTATCAATATGTGTTTTATTTGCTAAATCGATAGGTCTCATATTATTTCTTTTTAAAGCCAAATCTAATCTGTTGGCAAAGCTATCTATTAACATATTACACCTCCATATCCGTATTATATAGAAAAGTTGAGAAAAAATCAAGCATTTTTGAGATAATAATAAAAAAAGTTGAGAAAACATCAACAAAAGAAAGGAGGAATTTAGATGGAAGAAAAAGTGGTATATGACTATAGCAAATTAAGGGGAATAATAAAGGAATATTTTGATACAATAGATAATTTTGCAGAGAAAATGAATCTATCTCCAACAGCAGTAATAAATAAGTTGTGCAATCGTAGCCCTTTTAAGCAACCAGAAATTACACTTGCATGTAGTTTACTAGAAATATCAGATGAAGAAATGCACATATATTTTTTTACACTAAAAGTTGATAAAATATCAACCGATAAAATAATTTAATGCCGCTCAACACAAAAAATAAAAGGAGGGAGGAAATTGAAAAAGAAGATAGAACCTTCGATGACCTGGGATGAAGCACCAGACACTATTGGTCCAGATGAACTTGCAAAAATTTTAGGAGTAGGAGAACCAAATGCTAGAAGCAAGTTTGATGAAAAAGGCTTCCCACGAATACCAGGACTAGGAAATTTAAGAAAAGCAGACAAAGAAGCTGCAAGACTCTATCTACAAGGTATAAACATTAAAACGAATCAAAAAGAAGCAATTACAGGATTATTGCTATTTGAACTAAAAAAGTTAAATACAAAATTGGATGAAAGAATGAAGGAGGAAGTAGAAAGTGCGAATTGTTAATAAAAGAAAATTCACAAAAAGTATTTTGATTTTAATATTCATTATAGTAATTACTACCATTTGCATTAGTCAAATCTTTAATAAACCAAAATATAACATAGAAACAATAGATTATATCGTTTCAAAAAATGAAACATTATGGAGTATAGTAGAGCGATATAAAAATCCTAATCAAGACATTAGGGATTACATAGATAAAATAAAAGAGCTTAACAATATGAAAACAGCTACTATATATGAAGGACAAGCAATAACAATAATAATTTATGAGGAGGTAAAGTAAGATGCCACTAAATGATGAAATTTTAGATAAAATTAGATATTTATATGAAGTAGCAAGTCATGTAAAGGAATACTGGATAAAAATACAACTATGGCAATGTGAAAAGTACCAAAAAAGTACATTAGAGATAGACATGTATACATTTTTAGATGATGACAAACAAAAAACTTTATATGAAACAATAATTGAATTAAATGAGCCAAAAGCGGAGAAAAAGATACAACAGACTATAGACAATATAAAAGAGCTAATCACTAACACCGAAAATGAGAATGATTAACTCTATATAGAAATATTTTTGCAAACACTTCTATTGCTTATTATAGCACAATGGCAGTAGAAGTCAAGCGGAAAGGAGAAAAAAGTGCATGATATAAAGCAAATCAATTACATTAAGCAGCTCAATGAGTTCTATTCTATTTTGGACTATAAGCCTTTATCATCTAATGCTATATCTTTATATGGATTTTTATTGCATGTAGCAAATAAGACTGGTTGGCTTAATGAGTTTAGAGTAGCCAATACTACGATTATGAGCAAATGTAAATTGAATACATCTGCATTGCAAAGAGCTAGGATGGAGCTAATAAATAATGGGTATATCAAGTACAAAAAAGGAAGTAACCAAAACGAAATGCCTAGATATAGCTTGGTTATATTGTATTTTGAACAAGCAAATGCACAAGCAAATGCACAAGCGAATACACAAGCAAATGAACAAGCAGACAATCAAGCAGAAGATATACCGAACACTACACCGAACACACAACCAGGCGAACACAATAGTAAACAAAACAATACATTACAAAACGAAACTAATAAACTAAACCAAACTAAACTAAACATGTTTTTTAATTATATTTCTAATGGAGAAGCGGAGTTCGATGGGATAAGCTCATCGCAAAAGCAGGGCATCATTGTAGCTCTACAAAAACTAGAAATATATATAAATCCATCGGTAGATTTGTCTTGCTTACCATCAGATTATGTTACAGATGCAAAAATACAATATTGGGTAGTTAAGGAGATATATTTCAGCGAATATAAAGTATTTTTGAATGATTTGACTAGAGAAGATTTTATGTTTCGATATTTGAAAACTAAAAAATATATGGAAATGGCAACAAGAGGATACGATGTAGAGGAATTTGTAAGCTATTTCATTACATGTCTACATGATGAAATGAAAGGAGAAAAAAATGTGGATAAAACAAGAAATAGGAAGATGGTGTAGTAGGGAAACCATACCAAAATATGTGAAATACAAAAAGAAACAAGATAGAAGTCATCTAGTGAATTATAAACAACAAAAAGACTATGAATATTACAAATGTGATTATTGTGGAGAAGAGATTATTATAAAAGATAAATCAGAGGAGCAAGATGGAGGAATTGCAATATTACCAAACACAATAACAAACAGAGGAAATATAAAAATTGCACTACATAATAAATGCTTGAATCCTTTGTTAAAAAAGATAGAAGAGGAGGGATAAGCTAGTGAAAGAAAAAATCATAGAGAAGATAAAAAAAGCATTGGCTCTTGCAAATAACAACAAGAATCCTAACGAAGCACAAGCAGCAATGTTGATGGCTCAAAAAATGATAGCAAAATATCATATAGAGATGCAAGAAGTAGAAGATGTAGAAGAAGCGGAAGTACAAGAGGATGAAGTGAATGTCAAAAAAGGTAGTTGGAGAAAATCGCTAATGAAGGTAATTTGCAACAACTATAGATGTGATTGCTTTTTAAGAGGAACTACTGGAAAAAGGATAATAATTGTTGGAGCTAAAGAGGATATAGAAATAGCAAAAACAATATATGAATTTGCAGAAAATCAGTTGCTAGATGGATTTAATAACTATTTCAAAAATAATTATGAGGAATATACAGAAATACAAATAAAAAATGCTGTAAGAAAAGACTATGCAGGTGGATTCATTAGAGGTCTAAAAGAAAAGTTTGCAAGGCAGAAAGAAGAGGAAACAAAGAAAAATCAACAATATGCATTAGTAGTAACAAACAAAAAAGTAGAGGAATATATGGAGAATCTAAATATTAGAGGTCATTATAGACCAAGAGAAAATAGTTCTTTTATAGACCCGTATGCATTTGTAAACGGTAGAGACAAAGGATTAAATATGCGAGATTTACATTCTTGCATCGAGGAGGGAAATTAACATGGATGAAAAAAGAGTTTATGAATTGGAAATTCAAGAATCTATAACAGGTAAGCAAAGACCTAGGATGAATACATACACAGGAAGAGCCTATACACCAACTAAAACAAAAAATTATGAATATCTAGTAAGGCAGTTATTTGTATATAAATATCCACAATTTGTTCCCATAGAGGGGAGAGTTAGGATGACTATTACTGCTTATTATGAGTTACCAAATAAGAGAAGTAAATTACAAGAAGCGGAAATGTTGGCAAATATTATAAGTCCAACTAAAAAACCAGATTGGGATAATATAGGAAAAATTGTAAGCGATGCATTAAATAAATTCGCATTTAAAGATGATGCACAAATAACAGAAGCTACGATTATAAAGAAGTATGCTAGAACTCCAAGAGTTTTAGTAAAAATTGAAGAGTATTAGGAGGAAAGTATGGCTAGAAAACCAAGTGATTTTGAGATAAAACCAATAAATCTAGAAAGAACTATTTTAATTCCTTTATGTGAATATAAAGAATTATTAGTTATAAAAGGTAGATACCAAGAAATAAAAGAATCCAACGAAACATTGACATTAGTAGAAATAGAAGAAAAGGAGAAGCAATAATGAAAAATATTTATGAAGAGGTAAGAAGTTTATTTAAGGTATCAGATGCAGCTATTGATATATATAAATATTTAAAAAGTACAATGTTATATGGAAAAGGAGATATTTTATATATCTATGAATCAACAAGATAAAATAGAAGCTACAAATTTTATTTGTAGCTTCTATTTAGATTTTATTATCTTAGTTTTTAACATAAATCAAACTTATAAAACTGAATTAATTTGATTTATTAGATTATCTTTTTCTTCAATAGTATAATATCCATCTATGTGACCCAATAAACTGCCTTTATTAGAAATTAATAATGCAGGTAGTTCTTTTATATTATACTTTTCAAGAACTTGTTCAGTAGCATTGGCTTTATAAAATAAAGTGTCTTCTGGCATGTTTTTAGTTAAATCTTTAATAGGAATAGATTTTAATAAACATTGAATTGAATCATCATTATAAAGTTCAATTAAAGTAAGATTATCATTTTGAATTTTACTTTCAATTTCATTTGTATCAATCATGAAAAAGTCTGATAAAGGAGTAGCCCCATATCTATCAACAAATAAATCTTTTATTGTTCTTGTATCATCATTGATTTCTTTTTGTATTTGATTATATTCGTCATCTGTTTTAGTAACATGTATTGCACCTATTGGACATTCTTTTTCACAAGCTCCACAAGAAATACACTTATCATTATCTATAACTATTGTATTGTTATTATTATCAAATGATAGTGCTCCTGTAGGACACACAGCGATACCTCCACATTCTGGTGCATTATCACAAATCTTAAAATTAATTAATACTGCCATAGTTTAACCTCTCTTTCTAATCATATTTATAATATTTATTAAACGTTTCACAAAAAAATCTATTTCTTCCTTTGTATTGTATTTTCCCAAACTAATTCGTATAGGACTATAGCTATTTAAATCCGCATGGCAAGCAGTTAAAACATGAGAAGGTTCAGCAATTTCTGAATTACAAGCAGAGCCAGTGGAAACAAATATATTAAAAGACTCCAACATTAGTAATAACTCGTCTGCATTAACTCCTTTAAAAGCAATACTGGATGTATTAGGCATTCGATTTTGCAAGTCACCGTAAATAAGTACATCATCAATATTGTTTTTTATTTCATTTTCCATATAATCTCTAAGCTCTTGTATATAAAGGTCAGTAGCATAATTATCTTCTAAAATCAATTTAACAGCTTCACCTAAGCCAACTATATATGGAACATTTTCAGTTCCACCACGAAAATTCTTTTCTTGATGACCAAATATTAACGGTTGAAACGGAATTCCATTTTTAACATATAAAACTCCAATACCTTTAGGAGCATGAATTTTATGACCTGATAGAGATAAAGTATCAATATTCATATCTACAACATCTATTTTTACTTTACCTACTGCTTGAACCGCGTCACAATGGAATAATATATTATTTTGCCTAGCAATTGCACCAATTTCCTTTATAGGATAGATATTACCGATTTCATTGTTAGCCATCATTACAGTGATTAAACACGTGTCAGGTGTAATAGAATTTTTTAATTCTTCTAAATCTAATCTTCCAAAAGAATCTACGGATAAGTATGTAACGGTATAACCAATACTTTCCAGATATTTCATTGTTTCTAAAATGGAAGCATGTTCTACTTTTGTTGTAATTATATGTTTTTTAGTAGGAAAATTTCTTACTGCACTCATTATAGCAGTAGCATTACTTTCGCTAGCACAACTGGTAAATATTATGTCGTTTTCGCTGCAATTTAATAATTCTGAAATATATTTTCTAGAAATACTTATGCTTTCTTTTATTTCTTTACCAAAAGAGTATGTACTACTTGGATTTCCATATTGCTCTTTTAAATATGGCAACATAGAGCTTAAAACACGCTCATCACATTGAGTAGTAGCATTGTTATCTAAGTAAATTTTTGAATTCATTATAACCTCCTTTTAAATTATGTTAATATTATACTATATTTTATTATGATTGACTATATTTCCATTGAAATATATTATAAAATAATATATAATTCTATAATAGAAGAAAATTCGATTCATGAGTTAAATGTATAAGGCAATTAGAAGGATTATCATCTAAATTAACTAAGGAGAAAAACATGAGAAGAAGAAATAGAAAAGATCCAGAAGATTTAAATAAAATAAATAATAAAAAAAATCCAAATAAAAAAGTAAAAAAGAAATTAAATAAAAAACAATTTTTAATGTTAGCATCTACTTTGTTAATAGTACTATGTTTTATTGGAATATATTTAGACATGTTAGAGCGAGAAGCAGCAGCTGAAAAAGCATTTCCTGATGAAAATATAGTATTTATAGATGTGGTAAGAGACCTTTCGCCAGGACAAAGCATAGTGTTCACAGAAGCGGGAGAAAGCTACTTAAATGGAACACCATTACACTATAGAATATATGCAGATGGAGATGTGTTTGAATGTACAGCTATAGAATCGGAAACTGCAAAACCAATATTTGAATATAAAAAAACACTTGCAAGATCAGAATTAATAAGATTGGAAGAAGAGCTAAAAGAACTTATGCAAAAAAAGAATGTAGATGAAAATGAGCATGAATCAGGAGCGGAATACTGGTTCATAAATATAAAACAAGCAGAAGAAGCAATAAGAGTTAACTCAAGATTATATGATGAAATATTAAATAAATATATGATTGTGAATGTAACTCCAACGAATACGGTACAACCAATACCACCAGAGGACTTAATGTAATAAAGATATATGAACATATAAAATTATTGACAAAAAAATTCCAATCATATAGAATATATCATATAAAATTTACTTAGGAGAAAGTGGATTGAAGAAAGAAAAAATCATTTCTAAATTTAATATAAAAAACTATAGTAATCAATTAGAAAAGGTTTTAGCTAAAAAGCCATTTTCAGAAAATACAAAAAATTTATTATTAGATATGTTGTATAAAATAGAAAATTCATACGAAGACTACAATGATGTTAAAAGAGATATTCGAACAAGAGGCGAGATACTTGAAGAAATCATTGAAATCATTGAACATGATTGCAAAGACCTTCAAATATTAAAAGAAAAGAAAAGTGGAGTACTTAGAAGTGAGGGCAAAATTGCAACATATCCAAATACCAGAAAAGTATTATATGAACTTTATCAACTAAAACAAAAGCAATTTATAATTGATTCAAAATATAGTGTTATAAAAAAATCATTAGAAAGTACATTAAACCAAGGGTATAGTATTAATGGAAGTGAAATCATCAGAGACTTTGATGGCTGGGCATGGAACATACAATATGATGAAATAGAAAACAAAATTAATAACTTTTTATACCAATCTTTAATGCTACTTGTAGGTAATGATTTTTTATGTGAGTGGAAAAATAATGAAGATAAAACAGCAGACTATATAGAAAAGTTAATACAAAAATTAGAAAGTAAATATAAAAAAGAAAAAGCAGAAGAGCTTACAAGAACTCTTTTTGAGATATCAGTAATCAACTATGCAGAAGCACATGCTGATGAAAAGGCAACACTAATAAAATTATGGAAAGAAGTGGAAGAAGAACACACAACATATATTAAAAAAATATATTTAAAAAATCTTACTGAGGAAAAGAAAAATTTAATTGGTAAAATCCAAGAAATAGATGAAATAACCAATAATAATCAACTTCTAAAACAAGAATTTGTAAAAAGAAATGCCAAATTAGGTAGTACAGAACAAATATTTAGTTTAAGCAATCTTGCAGATATAATGCAAGAAGAAAAAAATGAACTAACTAAAAAGCTAGATGTGTGCAACGAAAAACTAGACCCAGTAAATTATTCAAATTTAAAAAATACAGCTGAAAGTAAATTAAGAATTTTAGATGAAATTAATTTATCTGAAGATACAAGAAAAGTTTTTTATGCTAAAGTTAAAGAAATGATAAAATTAGTAGCAGAATCACTTAAAATTGATGCAGATAATTTTCAAGAAAAAGAAGATTTAATAGAAACAATTTATAAAATAAGATATTTTAAATCAATACCAATAATAAAAAATAAAAAGATACAAGATGTAATAAATTTTAGCGAATTGGAGAAATATTTAATAACAAAAGCATGCAATGAAAAAGTGTTAAATACAATTAGTAATGATACAAAAGAAAATTACGACATAACAAAAATTATATTTAAAACAGATATTATAAAGCTGGAAAAAATACAAGTTAAGTTAAAGAGAATAACAGAAGCAGTAAATACAATAGAGTATTACGATGAAGAAAACAAATGTACAAGTATTGATATAGAGCAACCAGAAAAACTTAATATAGGTATTAGAAAAGCCAAAATTTTTGCATAGTATAAATGTTATAGAGCTAAAAGCTCAGAGATGGAGGTTAATAAAATGAATATTACTTTTCTAGGGGCAACAAAAACAGTTACAGGTTCTAACTTTTTGCTAGAAGGAGCTGGAAAGAAAATTATAATAGACTGTGGACTATATCAAGGAAAAGCAAAAGAAGAAATGGAAAACTATGATGACTTTGCATTTAATGCAAATGAAATAGACTTTATGCTTTTAACACATGCTCATATAGACCACTCAGGAAGAATTCCAAAACTATATGTAGATGGATATAGAAATCCAGTCATTGCAACAAAAGCAACTTGTGACTTATGTTCAATAATGTTACCAGATAGTGGACACATACAAGAAATGGAAAACACATGGCAAAATAAAAAGAGAGTAAGACAAGGAAAGCCAGAAAGACCACCACTATATACAGCACAAGATGCTATTGATTGTATGGAACTATTTAAACCAGTTTCTTATGATGAAATAATAGACTTAGATGAGAATATAAGTGTTAGATTTAATGATGCTGGGCACATGTTAGGGTCTAGTATAATTGAAGTATGGGTTAAAGAAGACGGAGAAACAAAAAAAATAGTATTTACAGGTGATTTAGGTAATAACGATATACCATTGCTAGATTCACCTACAATGATTGACAATGCAGACTATTTAGTAATGGAATCAACATATGGTAACAGATTGCATATGAGAAATGATGATAAAGCATCAATGTTCTTAAATATAGTTTCTGAAACTTTAGATAAAGGCGGAAATGTTGTAATACCATCATTTGCAGTTGGTAGAACACAAGAAATACTATATGAATTAAATAAAATAAAAGAAACAACAGACGATGATGAATTTTTAAAGAAATATGAAAAATTAATGAAAGCACCTGTATATGTAGACAGCCCACTTGCAATTTCAGCAACAGAAGTTTTCAGAAATAATATGGATTTATTTGATGAAGAAGTAAAATTAGAGATAAGTAGAGGAGATAATCCACTAGAATTTCCAGGATTACAATTTACACAAACTGCAGAAGAATCAAAATTATTAAATGAAAGTACAGTACCATCAATAATAATTTCAGCAAGTGGAATGTGTGAAGTTGGAAGAATAAAACATCATTTAAAACATAATATTTGGGATCCAAAGAATACAATATTATTTGTTGGATATCAAGCACAAGGAACTTTAGGATCAAAGATTGTAAATGGAGAAAAGAATGTAAAGATATTTGGAGAAGAAATATCAGTTAATGCAAGAATAGAATATATTGAAGGATATTCAGGACATGCTGACCAAGAATGGCTATTAAACTTTGTATATTCATTTATAACAAAGCCAAAACACATCTTTTTAGTACATGGAGAATTTGAAGGACAAAAGGTTTTAAAAGATAAACTTGAAGAAGAAGTTAATGTGCCAGTAACAATACCAGATTATGGAGAAAGCTACAATCTAGATGATGTACCAAGAATTGTAAATGTAGTACAAAGACCTGAGAAAGAAAGATTCTTAAGATTAGAAGTTGTAGATAGATTAGCAACATTAAAAGAAGAATTAGAAGAAATGGCTTCAATCATAGAAGAAGATATCTTTGATGAAGATACACAAGACAGTCAAATAGAAGAAATAAATTCAAAGATAAAAGAATTGGAACAACAGATAGTAAGGATAATTTCATAGAATACATGAAAAGTAATTAATTTTCATGTCAAAGGAAGGAAGAAAATAAACAAATGGAAAAGTATTTTAATGATGCAGTAATAGGAAATCAAAACTTAACAGCAAGCTATAGCATGAAAGGTGAACTACTAAGAATGTTATATCCAAATACGGATTATAAACAAATGATAGATTTCTATCATGTAGGATTAAAAATAAATGATTCAGGAATAGTGTATTTACATCAAGATATTAATAATGTATATGACCAATATTATACAGAAGGAACCAATATATTAAATACAGAAATAATTAACACATACTTTAATTTAAAAGTTTTACAAACAGATTTTGTATCAATGAAAGAAAATATAATAGTAAAAAGATACAGCTTTACAAATGAAAGTACTATCGATTTAAATATAGATTTTCTTGTACATTCAAGTTTAGTAACAACGCAAAATAATAAAGTAAGTGGGTTATGTAAGAATGATGCATTGATGCAATACAACCATGACTACATCGTATCTACTTTTTCAAAACAAAAAATAAAAAATTCTCAAATAAATAATACAAGAGCAAATATAACAAGTGCACAAATTGGAGATAAAGACTATATAGGAATGTCAAGCGATTCTTCAATAAGCTATGAAATAGGAACAATAAAACCACAAGAAACAAAAGAATTTGACTTAATAATTTATGTTGAAGAAAACAAGATAGGATTAAATGAACTGGAAAAAAATATAGAAAGAATTAAGAAAAATGACTTTAAAGATGAACAAGCAAATGTAAAAAAATATTGGAAAAAATATTTAAAAGCGCATGATGGACTAGAAATGGAACTAGCAGAAACACCAAAAAATGACAAAATAAGAGAAATATATGAAAGAACAATATTATTATTTCCACTTTTATCTAATAAAGAAACAGGTGGAATATCTGCAGCAATAGAAGTTGATGAAGATTTAAATAACTGTGGAAGATATAATTACTGCTGGCCACGAGATGCCTTATTTATAACAAGTGCAATGGATATTTTAAAAATGGGAAAAGAAGCAGATAAATTCTACAAAGTGTTTTGTAAAAATACACAAAGTAGAGACGGGATGTGGGAACAAAGATTCTTTACAGACGGTAGACTAGCACCAAGCTGGGGATATCAAATAGATGAAACTGCAGACGTAATTTTCGGAGTGTATAATCATTATAAAGCGACAGGAGACAAAAAAGTTTTAAAAGACAACCTAAAAATGTGCGAAAAGGCACTTACATACTTAGAAAAATATATAGCAGATATAATGGAAAATACTAATAAATTTCAAAAGAGCTATGACCTATGGGAAGAAAATGAAGGAATTCATTTATACTCAATAGCAAGCATTTTTGCTGCTTTTGATTCAATGATAAAAATGTATGAAGTTTTAAAAGAAGAATTTACTAAAAATAGAGTTAAACAAGAAAATGTAAATAATAAAAAAGAAGAATTAAGAGAAGAATTAGTAAAAATAAAAGAATACATTTTACAAAATTTTTATGACGAACATAAAAAGAGTTTTGTAAGAAATTTAGATGACAGAAAGATTGATACAAGTCTATTAGGATTAGTTACGCCATTTAACATATTCACACCAAAAGAGAAGAGAATATTAAACACAGTTGAAAGAATAAATATGACTTTAAGAACCTATACAGGTGGATATACAAGATACGAAGTAGATAGATATATGAATGGAAACCCATGGGTAATTACAACTTTATGGGTAGCAGACTATTACATTGAGGCTGGAGACAAAGCAAAAGCAAAAGAATGCTTTGATTTAGTTGTAAAAACAAGTGCTAAACATGGATTCCTACCTGAACAAATAAACAATGAAAAAATGGGACCAGCTTGGGTTATTGGATTAGGATGGTCACATGCTATGTTTATTATAACCTTAAAGAAACTTATAGAAAAAGGAATGATTTAATAAAACACAGTGCCATATTACTGGAAACTTGAATTTCCATGTGGCACTATTTTTATGTATTTAACATGTATAAACCTTTACAAATAGACGATTTTGATATATAATGTATGCAATTTATTTAAGAAAGGATGATGAATATGGACGAGATAGTAGACGAGAACCATTTAATTAAAATAAGAAAGGAAAAACTAGAAGAACTTAAAGCCAAAGGAAAAAATCCTTTTGAAATTACAAAATACAACAGAACACACAACAGCGAAGAAGTAAAAACACAATTCGAGGAACTAGACGGAAAAGATGTTTCAATAGCAGGAAGAATTGTAGCCAAACGTATAATGGGTAAAGCATCATTTTGCCATATTCAAGATATGCAAGGAAGAATACAAAGTTATGTTAGTATAAATGATTTAGGAGAAGAAAGCTATGCTGCATTCAAAACATATGATATTGGTGACATCATAGGAATAACAGGATTTGTTTTCAAAACTAAAACAGAGGAAATATCAATTCATGCGAAAGAAGTAGTATTACTTACAAAATCATTAAGACCATTACCAGAAAAATTCCATGGATTAAAAGATACAGAATTAAGATATAGACAAAGATATGTAGACTTAATAATGAATCCAGAAGTAAAAGAAACATTTTTAACAAGAACAAAAATAATAAAAGAAATAAGAAGAATATTAGATGAAGAAGGATATACAGAAGTTGAAACTCCAATATTAAATACAATAGCTGGTGGAGCGGCAGCAAGACCATTTATAACACATCATAATACATTAGATATGGACATGTATCTAAGAATAGCAAATGAATTATACTTAAAAAGATTAATAGTAGGTGGATTTGATAAAGTATATGAAATGGGAAGAATGTTTAGAAACGAAGGAATTTCAATTAAACATAACCCAGAATTCACAAATATAGAATTTTATGCAGCATACCAAGATTATCATGATATGATGGATATGGCAGAAAAGATAATTGCAACAACTGCACAAAATGTATTAGGAACAACAAAAATAACATATCAAGGAACACCAATAGACTTAACTCCAAATTGGAAAAGAACATCAATGATTGACAGCATAAAAGAAGTAACAGGGATAGACTTTAATACAATAGAAACAGACGAAGAAGCAACAGAAGTAGGAAAGAAATTAGGCTTAGAAATAGAAGGAATAATGTCAAGAGGAGAAGTAATAAATTTAGCATTTGAAGAAAAAGTTGAAGCAACACTAATTCAGCCAACATTTATATATGACTACCCAGTAGAGGTATCACCATTAACAAAGAGAAAACCATCAGATCCAAGATTAACAGAAAGATTTGAACTATTTATAGGTGGACGTGAATATGGAAACGCATATTCAGAGTTAAATGATCCAATAGATCAATATGAAAGATTTTTAGATCAAGTAAGACAAAAAGATGCGGGTAATGAAGAAGCAAACGATATGGATGATGATTTTGTACAAGCATTAGAATATGGAATGCCACCAACAGGGGGAATGGGAATAGGAGTTGATAGATTAATAATGCTATTAACAGACAGTGCATCAATAAGAGATATACTATTATTCCCAACAATGAAACCAATTAATAATGGTTAATAAGTTTTAATAGAGATTTATAATCTGTGTAATATTACTATATCTAATCAATTGAATAAATTGAAAAGACATGGAGGAAAGCATGAAAGAAAAAATTGATTTGGACTTGCTTTATGATAAATGGGAAGAAGAAAATGAAACAAAACAAATGGAAATATTTAAAAAGGTTATAGATGAATATAGTAAATTTTGTAATGCAGATTTTAGAAAAGAAGCTAAATTTGCAAATAATGATTATGGAGTTTTTGATGTTTTGTTTCAATTAACAGTTGCAAAGCCACAATTTTTTAAGAAATTTCATGAGATTTTAAGCAAATATGAATTTAATGATAAAACATATTTGGATTATACAATAAAAAAAATCACAAAAAATGCAAGCAATGTACAAGCATTCATAGATGGATTAATTGATGTAGGAATGATAAATAATGTCTATGATATGGATGACAACTCTGTCAACATAGAATCTTGTTTTGGAATATATAATTTCTTTTTGGCAAATGAATATTACATTGAAAATAAAGAAATTGTCACTTATATTAAAACTGGAGATATAAATAGAAATTGCCATGTAAATTCTTTACTTTTACTTAAATGCTTAAAAAAAGGAGAAGCAGTAACAGCCAAATGTTCTAGCATGTTTAACAATTTATATTACCATTCATATTATAGATGTGATGGAATGATTTGTGATTTGAATATAAATTGTGTAATGAAAGAACAAGACTATGCAAAAATATATAATCCACAAATAATTTCAGTAGTAAATATTGATAATTTGGAAGAAGAACAAAATAGAGTAAAGAATACTTGTAAAAGTACATTGGAAGATTTATTAGAAATAGCCGTATACAAAGAATTCATATTAAAAGACAATTAAAATTACATCATAAAAATCAAATAGAGGGAGAAATATGAAAATTTATTTTGCAGGTGCAATAAGAGCTGGAAGAGAAAAAGTTTATGATTATCAAAAAATGGTAGAACAATTTGAAAAATGTGGTGGAGAAGTTTTAACTAAACATGTTGCAGATCCCAATCTATCTAATAAAGGTGAAAATATGCCTTTTAAAGAAATATATGAAAGAGATATTAAATGGCTAGAGGAATGTAATATAGTTTTTGCGGACATAACAATAGCATCTGTAGGAGTTGGATACGAAATTTCTTATGCAGAAAATTTAGGAAAAAAGATTTATGCGACTTATGAAAAAGGATCAAATGTGTCAGGATTGCTTAGCGGTGATGAAAAAATAGAACTTTTTGCTTATGAAAGCATAGATGAAGTAATTGAGTTGATTAATAAGATAATGAGTTAAAGTAAAAATATAAAAAGGAATGTTTTTATAAGCATTCCTTTTTTATCTGATAATAAATTGGTTGATTATTTTAGAAAATATGATATAATAAAAAAGTTAAAAGTAGCTAATAAGTTAAGAAAAATTGATGAAATAATAAAGAAAATTTATTTTGTAATAATGAGGTGTCTAAAATGGATTCAGAAGTAGAAAAATATATGAGAATACTTTATCCAAATTATGAACAAGAATATATAGAAGCAACAGAAAAATTTAGAAGAACTCAAGCACTTGTGGCAGAAAACATAGATGCTATAGATGAAATATATAATAATAGTATAGGAGAAAATGATTCTGGAACCCAAGTCCTTGAAGCAATAATGAAAAAGATAAAATCAAATAATTATTTTCATATGCTATACCCACAGTTCGACTCATTAACAACAGGAGAAAAAATAGCAGCAATGGAAGTAAGTGCTTTTCTAGATGAAAATATAGACCAAATAGATGAAATTTTTAACAATGCAATGGATGATGCGAGCAAAAGATCAGAGGCTCATAATACACCAGAGGAAGTACTACAAGATGTTATAACATCTATGAAAATAGAAAGATTTTTAGGTATATTACATTCAGGAGATGAGGCAAAAGAAACAGATGATATTTCACTAGAAAATGAGAAGGCATTTATAAAAAATCATTTAAAAGAAATAGAAACACAATATCAAATTCTTATGCAAAAGGAAGAAGACCTTACAGAAAATGAAGCAATAAAAAGAACAATTGAAGATATGAAAGAAAGAAACAATGATAAAGTAAATATTAGAAACGTTCTACAAGTTGCTACACAAAAGGATGGAATAACAAATGAAGATATAGTAGCAGCAGAAAGAGCAACTAAAGTACAAGAAAAAGAAGGAGTAACAAAAGATGGATAATACATATGCAAGAGCATATACAGAAGTATTAGAAATAATTAGTCATTTTCCAAAAGATGAATATGATAAAATTCCTAATGAAAAAATACAATTTTATAAAAATAATATGGATAAAGCATATCAATATAAAATTAATCCATATATAGACTTAACAGAACAACCAATTTCAAGAGAAACAAATGCTATTTTGGTTATTTTGTTTAGAGATTATTTTGCAGATGAAAACCAAAAAGAAACATTAAAACAAATATTAGATTTAAATCAAGCAAAATTAGAAAAAGAAAAAAGTGAAAAATATAATTCTGAGGAAATATTTAAAAGTGCAAAACAGAAATGGTCTCATGAAACTACTCCAAATAATGAAACAAATGCACTAGTAGAATACAAAGAACCATTTTTTGTAAAATTCAAAAAATTCATTTTAAGATTATTACACATAAGTTAATATTATATGGCTAAATTTCATTGAAAAGTTGCACATATGCTGATATAATATTTTGAAACATATTGGAGGCGAAGAGAGGAGAGAATATGTTTGGATTTGGAATAGATAGAAAGTCATTATATATTTTCCTAGTAGTTTTATTTGTAATTAATTTAATATCAGGAGCAATAAGTTTAGAAGGCTTCTTGTTATCATTACCAGGAATTATAGTTGCAATGACTTTTCACGAATTTGCACATGCGTGGACAGCAACAAAATTAGGAGATGATACTCCAAGATTACAAGGAAGATTGAACTTAAATCCTTTAAGCCATACAGATCCAGTTGGACTATTATGTTTAGCGTTGTGTGGTTTTGGATGGGGAAAACCTGTACAAATTAATCCAAGAAATTTTGATAAAAAATATTCTTTAACAAAAGCAGAAGCAATAGTATCTGTTGCTGGACCATTAATGAATTTTCTATTAGCATTTATTTTTGTAATGATTAGTATGGCAATGAGCATATTTATAAAAGATGTAACTCGAACAGTGTATATTATTGCTATTATTATCAATTCAATTATAAGTGTAAATCTATGTTTAGGAGTGTTTAACCTAATTCCAGTATATCCTTTAGATGGTTCAAAAGTATTGTTTCACTTTTTACCAGTTAAAGCAAGACAATGGGTGATGGAGAACCAAGGATTACTTACATTAATACTAATGGCAGTAATAATACTACCAACAGGAGCAGACATTATTATTGGAAACATTGCAAATGCAATTCTTTCAGGAATGGTTACTGCATCAGAATTTATTTTTGAATTATTTATATAAGGAAAGATAGAAGATAGATGGAAAAACAAGAAAATATAAGAAACTTTAGTATAATAGCACATATAGATCATGGTAAATCTACACTAGCAGATAGACTGATAGAAAAAACTGGTCTTGTATCAGCTCGTGAAATGGAAAGTCAAATATTAGATAATATGGACTTAGAAAGAGAAAGAGGAATTACAATTAAAGCACAAGCTGTAAGAATGTTATATAAAGCAAAAAATGGAGAAGAATATATATTAAATTTAATAGATACACCAGGACATGTTGATTTTAACTACGAAGTTTCTCGTAGTTTAGCAGCATGTGAAGGTGCTATTTTAGTTGTAGATAGTAGTCAAGGAATAGAGGCCCAAACACTTGCTAATGTCTATTTAGCTTTAGATAATAACCTAGATATTTTACCTGTAATAAATAAAATTGACTTACCAAGTGCAAGACCTGATGAAATAAAACAAGAAATAGAAGAGATTATTGGAATACCTGCAATGGATGCTCCTTGTATCTCAGCAAAGTCTGGACTAAATATTGAAGATGTTTTAGAAAAAATAGTAACAGATATCAGACCACCAAAAGGAGAGTACGATGTTCCAGCAAAATGTTTAATATTTGATTCATGCTATGATAACTATAAAGGTGCAGTAAGCTATGTTAGAGTTGTAGAAGGACAAGTTAAAACAGGTGATGAAATATTACTGATGGCATCTGGAAAGAAATTTATAGTTACAGAACTAGGATACTTAGAACCAGGCAGATATCAACCAGCAGATGTTCTAAAAGCAGGAGAAGTTGGATATATTGCAGCAAGTATAAAAACAGTATCTGATGTAAGTGTTGGAGATACAATTACTACAACAGATAATCCAGCAAGTGAAGCTTTGCCAGGATATAAAAAAGCAAATTCAATGGTATATTGCGGAGTGTACCCACTAGATGGCGGAGATTATGAGAATTTAAAAGTTGCATTAGAGAAGCTAAAACTAAATGATGCCGCATTAAATTATGAACCAGAAACATCAGTTGCTCTTGGATTTGGATTTAGATGTGGATTCTTAGGTTTATTACATCTTGAGATTGTACAGGAAAGGTTAGAAAGAGAATTTGATTTAAGTTTAATAACTACAGCACCATCAGTTATTTATAAAGTATATAAGAGAGATGGGACAATGATAGAGCTATATAATCCTGTTGATTTACCACCAGCACAAGATATTGAATACATTGAAGAACCTGTTGTGAAAGCAGAAATAATGTTACCAAAAGACTATGTAGGTAATGTAATGGAATTATGCCAAAATAGACGTGGAATATATATAGATATGAAATATTTAGACAACAATAGGGTTACACTAGAATATGAATTACCACTAAATGAAATCATTTATGATTTTTTTGATACATTAAAATCCAAAACAAAAGGATATGCTTCTATAGATTATGAACTAAAAGAATATAGAAAATCAGATCTAATTAAATTAGATATACATATAAATAATGAACAAGTTGATGCACTATCATTTATTGTTCATAAAGACTCAGCATATACAAGAGGAAGAAAAATGGCTGAAAAACTAAAAACAGTTATACCTAGACAATTATTTGAAATTCCAATTCAAGCAGTTGTTGGGGGAAAGATAATAGCTAGAGAAACTATCTCTGCATTAAGAAAAGATGTTTTAGCAAAATGCTATGGAGGAGATATAACAAGAAAGAAAAAGCTATTAGAGAAACAGAAAAAAGGTAAAAAGAAAATGAGACAAATAGGAAATGTGGAAGTGCCTCAAGAAGCATTCTTATCAGTATTAAAACTTGATGAAGAGTAAAAGGAGTTTAAATTGAAAAATAGTAAAAAAGAGTTCAAATCTAAAAATACGAAAAATTATAAAAAGTTTGACAAAAATAAAAGAAGCGATAATAAAAGAGAAAACAGAAAAACTGAAAGAGAGCAAGAGGAAAAAGAGTTTCAAGATCAAATAGAAGGAAGAAATTCAGTATTAGAACTGTTAGAAACAGGAAAAGATATAAACAAGATATTTATTGAAAAAGGCGAAAAGCATGGTTCAATAAATAAAATTATAGGAATAGCAAGAGACAGAAAAATTGTAACAGTTGAAGTTGAAAAAGCAAAGTTAAACCAAATGGCACAAACAGATAACCACCAAGGAGTAATTGCCATAGTACCACCATTTGATTATTGTGAAGTAGATGACATTATAAATGAAGCAAAACAAAAAAACGAGCCAGCATTTATACTTATACTAGATGGAATAGAAGATCCACACAATTTAGGAAGTATAATTAGAACCGCAGAAACAGCTGGAGTACACGGAATAATAATTCCTAAAAGAAGAGCTTGCAGTGTAAATAGCACTGTATATAAAGTAGCAAGTGGTGCAGTAGAACACATGAAAATCGCAAGAGTAAATAATATAACAGACGCAATGAAGTATTTAAAAGAAAACGATATTTGGATATATGGAACAGAAATGAATGCAGATAAATATTACTACCAAGAAAATTTAACTGGAGCAATTGCACTAGTAATCGGAAGCGAAGGATTTGGAATGAGTAGACTTGTAAAAGAAAATTGTGATGTACTACTAAAAATACCAATGAAAGGAATAATAACATCTCTGAATGCCTCAGTTTCAGCAGGAATAGTAATGTATGAAGCAGTTAAACAAAGAAGTTAAATTGACATATTGTATTTTAAAAAGTTATTTGATATAATAACAAAAATTAATATAAAAGGAGGTAATGCTGTGGTAACATTAGATGATGTGAGAAATAATCCAGAGGTACAGGAACTAGTCATTGGAGCGCAAAAACAACTAGATGCATTGGGATTTACAGAACATTCGCAAAGACATGTAAGCATAGTTTCAAATAGGGCAGCAAATGTCTTAAAAACTTTAGGATATGATGAGCACAGAATAATGCTTGCAAGAATAGCAGGATATTTGCACGATATAGGCAATGGTGTAAACAGAGTTGATCATGCACATTCAGGAGCAATACTGGCTTATGACATATTAAAAGATATGGGAATGGATGTAAAAGACAGAATAGAAATTATGTCAGCCATAGGAAATCACGATGAAGCAACAGGAACAGCAGTTAGTGATATTTCAGCAGCATTAATATTAGCCGATAAATCAGATGTGCATAGGGACAGAGTAGTAAATCAAAACATGGCAACTTTTGATATACATGATAGAGTCAACTATGCAGTTACTCAGGCAAATTTAAATATAGATAATAAAGAAAAAAAAGTAATTTTAGATTTAACAATAGATACAGATATTTGTCCAGTTTTAGATTATTTTGAGATATTTATGGATAGAACAATGATGTGTAAATATGCTGCAAAATATTTACAAGTATGGTTTGAACTAGTTATCAACGATACAAAACTATTATAGAGAGGATTGAAGAAAGTGAAAAAGTATAAAACACTAATTACAGTAGTTATAATTTTATTAGTAGCCGCAATAATATTTGTTTCATTCTTTGGAATAAATATTAAAAATAATCAAGGAGAAAAAAGAAACGTAATTCCAGATTACAAAATGGGAATGGAATTTACAAATGCAAAAGAAATAATTGCAACAGTAAATGATGGAATTTCATCAGAAACAATAAAAGATAAAGATGGAAATATTGTAGAACCAGAAGAAGGTGTAGAATACACTGAGGAAAATGGTTATACAACAGAAATTACAAAAATAAATCCAGATGAAGTAAGAACAGTTGAAAATTATAAAAAAGCAAGAGATGTAATAAAAGAAAAATTAAAGAATATGGGAACAGCAGAATATAATGTAACATTAAATGAAGAAACTGGTGAAATAAAAATTAAAGTACCAGAAAACGATGACTACGAAAAAGTAGTAGATTTTATACAAAGACCAGGATCTTTAGTACTTTTAGACTTATCATCATTTGAATTTGTTTTTGACAATAGCTATGTAAAAACATCACGTGTTGTTACAAGACAGGGAGATTTAGAAGCAGCTGTATTTCTAGAAATAGAACCAACAGAAGAAGGAGTTGCTAAACTACAAGAACTTGGACAAAAATATACAGAAGCAAATAAAACAACACAAACAATAACAAACGAAGATGGAACAACAAGCGAACAAGAAGTTGATTACACATTATATATAATGTTAAATGGAATGTCATTAGGCGCAACATATATAGATAACATCACATATGATAATAAAATAATGATACCATTTGCAGTTTCTAGCAACAATGAAGAATTAAATCAAGGAATCAGAGATGCACAATTAGAATCAGTTATACTTAATGCTGGAACATTACCAATTTCATATGAGTTTAATGATGCTTCAGTAGAAAATTCAATATATGTTGAAACAGCATTGTACTTCATAGGAATCATGGGAGCAATATTTGTTGTATTATTCGTATATTTAATAATAAGATTCAGAGCAAAAGGATTTATATCAATGTATTTCCAAATTGGATTCTTTGCATTAATGTTACTAATTATAAGATATACAGATGTAACACTTACAACAGAAGGTATTGCTGGAATGTTTGTGGCAGTATTAGTTAATTACATCTTTAATCACATAATGTTAAGCAATGTAAAACAAAAAACAGCAGGAATGTACAAGAATACAAATTTAAAATTTTTATTCTATACATTACCAATATTCATAATTGCAATAGTATTTACATTTGAAAGCAAAGTAACATTAGCAAGTTTTGGTATGACTTTATTCTGGGGAATGATTATAACATATATATATAATTTTGTATTTTCAAAATTTGTATTTGAAAATTTAACAGGAGGTAAAAATGAAAGCATTAAAGAAAATAGTTAAAGTAATAGTTGCACTAGCAATAGTTGCTACAATAGCAGTTGGAATATACTTCTTGGTAAAAAACGGATTAAATTACCCAGAAAATGGAGTATACAAGGTAAATAATATAGTTGAAGAAGCAAAACCATATATGATTAAAATGGGAATTTCTGCAGGAATTATATTAGTATATTTAATGATAAAGTACAGCAAACTAGGAATTGTAAAAGTAGGAATAATTTCAGTATTAACAATGGTAATAGGACAAGTACTAGTAATATCTGTAATGGCAATCGCTAAAGCAGAAATAAATAGAATATTCTTTGCAATGTTCTTACTAGTATTTGCACTAAGCGCACTTGTACTAACTGCAGTATATGAAAGTAAATTAAAGAAATCAACAATATAATCACAATAATAAAAAATCCTTAATATAATAATATTAGGGATTTTTTAGGAGATGTTGATTATGAATAGATACTATAATGAAAACATTTCTATTAGAGAAATGCTGGATATATTAAGAACAAAAGAAAACACAATATTACTAGATGTTAGAAGCAAAATGGAATACGAAAGAGGACATCTTGCTAACAGCATAAATATACCTTTAAATGAAATAGAAGAAAGTGATATAGAATTTAGAATTAAAGATAAAAATACACCAATAATAGCATATTGCAGTGTAGGTAGAAGAAGTAAAACCGCAATAAGAATTCTAAGAAAAATGGGATATAAAAATCTATATACAATAGAGGGTGGAATAGGAAAATATGAATGACGTATTAGAAAAAGCAAAACAAAATATGATATTAAAAGAAAAAGATTTATCAGCAGTAGCATGCAGATCCGAAAAAGGACAATGGTTAAAACCAGATATTGAAGATATAAGACCAATATTCTTTAGAGATATTGATAGAATAATTCATTCATCTGGTTATACCAGATACATAGATAAAACACAAGTATATTCATTTATACAAAATGATCATATAACAAGAAGAGTGCTACATGTTCAATTAGTATCAAAAATAGCAAGAACAATTGGAAGAAGTTTAAGATTAAATGAAGACTTAATCGAGGCAATGGCACTAGGACATGATATTGGGCACGCACCATTTGGACACAAAGGAGAAAATTGGTTAAACGATATTTGCGTAAAAGAAAACATAGGGTATTTTTGCCACAATGCAGAAAGCGTAAGAATTTTACAAGATATAGAAAATTTAAATATAAGTGTTCAAACATTGGATGGAATTTTAGCACATAATGGAGAAATTCTAAAAAGAAAATATGAGTATAATCCAAATAAAACAATAGAAGATTTTAATGAGGATTTATATAAAACATTTCATGAATTTGATTATAGCAAAAAAATAATACCAATGACACTAGAAGGATGCGTGGTTAGACTATCTGATGTAATTGCATATATTGGAAGAGATATAGAAGACGCTATAACAGTAAAAGTTGTAACTAGAGACGAAATTCCTGAATTTCCAGCAAAAGTGCTAGGAAATACAAATTCAAAAATTGTGGATACATTAATAAAGGATATTATAATTAACAGCATGGATAAACCATACTTAGAATTTTCTGAGGAAGTATTTAAAGCACTAATGGAGCTAAAAGAATGGAATTATGAAAAAATATATGATTCAGAAAAAGCAAATGTAAATTATGATAAAATAGAAGGAATAATGAAAGACTTATATTACTTCTATCTAAATAGACTAAACAATGTAGATTATGAACAAGAATTACTACGAGATGATATCACAGCATCTGAAAAAACTTTATATACATTTGCAAATAAAATGATGAAAAGAGAAGACAGTCAAGATATAAAAAGAGTAGCAATTGATTATATAGCAGGACAAACAGATAAATTTTTCCTAAATGAAAGTACTCTATATATAGAATAACAAAAAGGACGATTTAAATCGTCCTTTTTTAATTCATTTCATTATAGGCTTGTCTAACAGCTAATGCTAATTGAGCAGAACAAGAGGTTGGCTTATAGCCACATTTTATATCTTTAAACCAATTTTCAATTTCTTCAACAGTTTTTCCTTCAACAACTTTTGAAATTGCACTTAAATTACCAGGACATCCTCCGTAAAAAGTAACATTTTTAATTACATTTCCATCAATATCAAATTCAATTTGTCTACTACAAGTGCCTTCAGTAATATATTTATATCTCATAGAAAACCTCCTAATATACTTTATATAACTTTTTCAAAGATATTATACAATAAATGATTAAAAAAAGCAAAAAATAACAAGGCTGTAAGTAAATGCTACAACCTTGTTTTCATCTAAACTACATTTTTTGATCGCCAGGTATAAAATAATCAATAACACCATAAATGATAGCACCAATAATTGCTGCCATCCATGAAATAGAATATCCAGCAACAAAATATTGTGTAACATAAAGTACTATAACAGATAAAATGAAACCTACAAATCCTTGCCCGAATGGACTTGCTTGTATACCAGTAAATTTAGATATTAAATAATCCATAAGTGTAAGAACAACAGCAGCTACTGCAAGTGCCCAAATGTTAGAAATTTGAAAACCTGGTGTGAAAAATGCAGTAATTCCAAGAACAACGGCAGCAGCAAATAGTCTACCTATAATTTGCCATACCATGCTAGTACCATTTTGTGCATGTGAATTTTGAGAATGATCAGACATTACCTTTACCTCCTTACTTTAAGTTTTGCTTTGATTTTAAGGTGTTCACATTATATTATTTTCAATTATAAAATAAATATACAAGTTAATTTCATCAAGTATAAATTTACTAAAATTGTTTAAAATAAAAACTGATAAAATTAAAAAATGAAAGGAATAAATATGATAAACACATTTATAAGAGTATCAATACTATATTTACTAGTACTAATAACTATGAGACTAATGGGAAAAAGAGAAATTGGACAGATGCAACCATTTGAACTGGTAATAGCAATAATGATTGCAGACTTAGCATCAATTCCAATGACAGATGTTGGAATACCAATAACAAATGGAATAGTTCCAATACTAGCATTATTATTCTTCCAATCTATAATATCTATACTTAATTTAAAAAGTATAAAACTAAGAGAAATAATATCTGGTAAACCAACAATACTAATATTCAGAGGAAGAATTGATGAAAAAGCATTAAAGCAAGAAAAGATTACCATAAATGAATTGCAAGAAAGACTAAGACAAAAAGATATATTTACAATAGGAGATGTTGAATACGCTATATTAGAAACAAATGGAGAAATTAGTGTGATTCAAAAACCAGAAAAAAGAGCAACAATTCCAGAAGATTTTAATATATTACCAGAATATGAAGGTATTCCGTATGATTTAGTAATAGACGGAAAAATAATGTATGATAACTTACAAAAGATAGGCAAAGACTATAACTGGTTAAAAAAAGAAATCGAAAAATTCCATATGAAACCCACAGAAGCATTAATAATAACATACGATGGTAAAGAACAAATCTTTTGTCAAAGAAAGGATGAAAAATAATGAGAGAAATAATTATGATAATTATAATAGTTATAGTCATATTTGCTGGCGACTTTTTGACTCAAAGCTACTTAGAGACATCCGTAAATGAAATGAAGTTAGAATTAGAAACATTAAAAATAGAAGCGTTAAAATGTAAAGAAAGTGATGAAAGGAGTACACTAGAAAACCAATTTAATAAGACAGAAGAAAAATGGAATAAAATAAATAGTGTATGGTCTATAATAATCATTCATGAAGAAATAGACAACATAGAAGAATCACTAATTAAAGCAAAATCAAGCATTTTTGATGGACAATTAGAAGAAGCACTAGAAGAAATAGAGACTGCAATGTTTTATATAAATCATGTTAGAGAAAGAGAAAAGATAGAGCTTAAAAATATATTTTAAAGAAGGTTTGAAAAAGCCTTTTTTGTTTATTTTTTCATGTTTTGTTATTGTAAATTACATAAAAGTGTGATATCCTATTATGTAATGAAAAAATGGAGGTTTTTATGAAAGAGACAATTTTAAAAATAAAAGAAGATGCAAAACAAGAAATTAAAAAAGCTGAAGATTTACAAAGCCTAAATGATGTTAGAGTAAAATATTTAGGGAAAAAAGGCGAACTTACAGTTGTTTTAAGAGGAATGGGAGCATTAACTCCAGAAGAAAGACCAGTTGTAGGTAGCTTAGTTAATGAAGCTCGTGATGAGATTGAAAATGAGATAGAAGCCAGAGAAAAGGTTTTAAAAAATAATATTTTAAAAGCACAATTAGAAAAAGAAAAAATAGATATAACAATGCCAAGCAAAAAGACAGAACTTGGTTCAGTTCATCCAATTACAGGTGTAATTGATAATGTAAAAGATATTTTCTTAGGATTAGGATACCAAATAGTTGATGGACCAGAAATAGAAAAAGCAATATATAATTTTGATAAATTAAACACTCCACCTGATCACCCAGCAAGAGACATTCAAGATACTTTTTACATAACAGAAGACATAGTATTAAGAAGTCAAACATCACCAGTTCAGGCAAGAGTAATGGAAACACAAAAGCCACCTATCAAGATAATTTGTCCTGGTAAAGTATATCGTTCAGATAGTGTAGATGCAACACACTCACCAGTATTCCATCAAATAGAAGGCTTAGTCATAGATAAAAACATATCAATGTCAGATTTAAAAGGAACATTAGAAACTTTTGCAAAAAAATGTTTAGGAGAAAATACAAAAATAAGATTTAGACCACATCATTTCCCATTTACAGAGCCTAGTGCAGAAGCAGATGTATCATGCTTTGTATGTAAAGGAAAAGGATGTAGAGTTTGTAAAAATGAAGGTTGGATAGAACTTCTAGGTTGCGGAATGGTACATCCTAATGTACTTGAAAACTGTGGAATAGATCCAAATGAATATTCAGGATTTGCTTTTGGATTTGGAGTTGAAAGAATTGCAATGGCAAAATATGGAATAGATGATATGAGATTACTTTTTGAGAATGATGTTAGATTCTTGAAACAGTTTTAGAAACATAAAATATAACTAGAAAATCTGCTCCATTTTGCTGTATTTTGAATTTTTCAAGCTCGACTAAAGCACGCTTTGAAAAATGCAAAATCCACGTGGAGCTACATAATACAAATTTACTTAAAATGAAAAAAAGAGAGGTAGTTTATGAAAACAAGTGTAGAATGGTTAAAAGAATATAGTGATATAAATGTAGATACAAAAACTCTAGCGGATAGATTAACAATGACAGGTTCAAAAGTAGAAACTATTGAGGAGAAAGGAAATGACATAAAAAATGTTGTTGTAGGAAAAATATTGGAAATAAAGAAACATCCAGATGCAGATAAATTAGTAGTAACAAAAGTCAACATTGGAGATGAAGTGGTTCAAATAGTTACAGGTGCCAAGAATATAAAAGAAGGTGATTTAATTCCTCTTGCAAAAGATAATTCATTTCTTCCAGGTGAAGTTAATATAAAAAAAGGATTATTAAGAGGAGTAGAATCATGTGGGATGATGTGTGCTGTAACAGAATTAGGACTTGATATAGCAGACTATCCAGATCAAATAGAAGATGGAATAATGATTTTACCAAAATCATATGAAAAATATATAGGTAAAGATATAGTAGAAGTATTAAATCTAAAAGAAGATATTTTAGATTTTGAAATTACATCAAATAGACCAGACTGTTTCTCAATTGAAGGATTAGGTAGAGAAACAGCTGTAACTCTTGGAGAAAAATTTAAAAATCCTCGTAGCAATTTAGATAAAGAAGTTAAAGATGTAAAAGATATTGATGGATTAAAAGTTGCTATTGAAGCTCCAGATTTATGCTACAGATACATAGCAAGAGTTATTAAAGACGTTAAAATTGAAGAATCACCAGATTGGATGAAAAGAAGATTAAAGGCTTGTGGCGTTCGTGCAATAAATAACATAGTAGATATAACAAACTATGTAATGCTTGAAATAGGTGAACCAATGCATGCATTTGATATTAATTGCATGGAAGGAAAAGAAATTAATGTTAGAAAAGCCAAAAAAGGTGAAAAAATAGTAACATTAGATGGTAAAGAAAGAGAATTAGATGACACAATGTTAGTTATAGCAGATGCTAAAAAACCAGCAGCTGTTGCAGGTGTAATGGGAGGAGAAAATTCTGGAATTTCAGATAAAACAAATACTGTGGTATTTGAAGCAGCTGTATTTAATAGAGGCTCAATAAGAACTACAGCAAAGAAAATAGGTTTAAGAACAGAAGCTTCTACAAGATATGAAAAAGGACTATCACCAGAAATAGCATTAAGAGCTATAAACAGAGCCGTAGAACTTGCAGAACAAATTGGTGCAGGTAAAGCAGTTGATGCAAAAATAGATGTTTATCCAAATAAAGTAAAACCAGAAGTTATTAAATTTGAGCCAGAAAGAATAAATAACTTATTAGGATTAAACATTCCAAAAGCAGAAATGGTAAAAATTTTAGAAGCACTAGAAATAAAAGTAAACGGAGATAAGCTAGAAATACCATACTTTAGAACAGATATAGAAAAAACAGCAGATATAGCAGAAGAAGTAATAAGAATATATGGATATGAAAAATTAGAATCTACATTAATAAATGCAGAAAGTACAGTTGGAGAAAAAAATAAACTACAAAAATTACAAGATAAAATAAAAGAATTATTAGTTACAAGAGGATTTTCAGAAATGTATTCATTTAGCTTTATATCTGAAAATGACTTTAATAAATGTAATTTAGATAGCGGAAAAGCAATAAGAATAAGTAATCCACTAGGAGAAGACTATTCTTTAATGAGAACAGATATGATGCCAACAGTATTGCAATCAATTGCAACAAACTATAATAAAAAGAATAAAAATGCAAAACTATTCGAAATGGGAAGAACTTATTCAGATGAAGAAGGAAACATGCAAAAAGGAGAAATCCCAACAGAAGTAGATCATATTGCATTTGCACTATATGGAGACGATGCAGATTTCTACATTGTAAAAGGAATAATAGAAAACATATTAGAAGTATCAAATATAGCAAGATATCAAATACAAAGAGCAGAAGATGACAATTTACATCCAGGCAGAAGTGCACAAATATTAATTGGGAAAGATAGCATTGCTAAATTTGGAGAAGTACACCCACAAGTATTAGACAATTATGGAATAATAGAAAAAGTATATTATGCAGTATTAGATATAAATAAATTCGCAAAATATGGAAAAGACAATAAAAAATATACACCAGTACCAAAATATCCAGCGGTAGAAAGAGATATAGCAATAGTAGTAGATGAAGATATAGAAGTAGGACAGATAGAAAATATTATAATGAAAAGAGCAAAAAATGTTCTTGAAACAATAAAATTGTTTGATGTATATAGAAGTGACAAATTGGGGCAAAACAAAAAGAGTGTCGCATATGAATTGATTTTTAGAGTAAAAGATAGAACTTTAACAGATGATGAAATAACAGGAACAATGGATGCAATAATTGCTGATTTAAAGAGCAATGTAAATGCAGAACTAAGAGCCTAAGCTTGTTTAAATCTACGAAAGGAGAAATATAATGGGACTATTAAAAGAGCTAGTTAAAAAACTTGGAAAAGAACCAGTAGAAGATCCAGAATATATAAAAGAACAAGAAAAAGCTGGAGAGGATATTGCAGATGAAATTGCAACACGTTTAATGCCAAAAAGGGATTTCGTACAGAAAGTAGATGTATCAGTTCCACCAGTTGAAATGTCAGAGAATGGAGGGCAAACAATAGAAAAATCGGATGAAGATAAAAAAGTAGCAGATGAAACTGTTAAAGATGATGGAGAACAAAGATAATATTGATATATTATATAACTTGAATAAAAAGCCATTAATTATCAAAAAATAATTAATGGCTTAAAAAAATTAATCAAAAAAAACTAAAAAATAGTTGTAAAAACATGGATAAATTGATATACTTATATATGCGAAAAGTATATCAATTTTATAAGGGGGTTGAGTATGGGAAACGAAAACGAGACTCAGGAGCCACAAGAAGAACAAGCAATACAAGAAAATCAAGAACTTGGACTAATAAACGAAGAAATGCAGGTTGATGATGAAAATATTAAAATTGCAACAGAGGTTATTGCTTCAATAGCAGGTGTGGCAGTTTCAGAAGTACCAGGTGTATATGGAATGGCAGGAGGTTTTGCAGGAGGTATTTCAGAAGTTCTAAGTGGTAAGAAAAACTTAGGAAAAGGCATTAAAGTAGATGTAACAGAAAAAGAAACAAAAATTGATGTTAACATAGTAGTAGAATATGGTACAAGAATACCAGACGTAGCATTTGAAATACAAAAAAGAGTAAAAAAAGCAGTTGAGACAATGACAGGATTAAAAGTGGTAAGTGTTAATATTCATGTACAAGGAATTAACATAGCAGAAAACAAGACACAAACAACAGAAGAAAACTAATAATTAAAAGGAGAAAAATATATGAAAATTTTAGATAGAATAGGATTAGTATTATTTTCAACAATAGTTTTACTAATATCAGTTATATTATGCTTAATAGCAATAGATCTTTTAGAAGTAGAAATTATAAGTGATGGAATAGATTTCCTAGTTACAGATGAGGTAGCTATGCCAGTAACAATGGGTGTATCTGCAGTTTGTATACTATTATCACTAAAATGTATTTTCTTTAGCTCAGGTGAGAAGAAAGAAAAAAATGGAAAAGGTGGAATATTATTACAAAATGATAATGGAAAATTGCTAGTATCAAAAGACACAATTGAAAGCTTGGCAAATTCAGTTGTAAAGAATTTTGAAGCAGCACAAAATGTAACAACAACAGTTGAAGTTGATTCAAATAGTAATCTAAAAATATTTGTTACATTATATGTTTTTCCAGATGCTGTAATTAAGGATATAACAGCCCAAATACAAAAGGATATAAAAGACGCAGTAAAAAATTCACTAGATTTAGAAGTTAAAGAGATAAATGTAAGAATCAAAAACATTGCGCCTAAAAAAGAAAGTAGTAATAAAGAATAATAATTATTGAAGGGAAAAAACATGGATAAATTTGTAAATTTTCTTACAGAATATAGAGGTGCTATTATTGGTGGAATTATTGCCATAATAATGCTAATATTCGGTATATATAAGTTCATAGTTGGATGTTTGATTATTTTAGCAGGAATATTAATTGGAAATTATATACAAAGAAATAAAGAAAAAGTAAAAACAACATTACAAAAACTTATTGATAGGTGGTAAACACATATAAAAATCGAGTTGGAATTTCTTGTAGAATAAAATTTCAGCTCGATTTTAACACAAACTACATTATATAAAGGAGCGATAGACATGAACAGATCTCGAATGAGAGAGCTTGCATTTCAATTAGTATATCAAGTAGAAATCCAAAAAGGGAAAGAACCAGATACAATAGATATATTTTGCGAAAATAATCAAATAAGCGATGACGAAACCAAAGAATATATTACAAATATAATTAATGGAATTGCAGAAAATGAGAGAGAAATAAATGAATTAATCTCTAAAAATTTAAAATCAGATTGGAAAATAGAAAGAATTACAAAAATAAACCTAGCATTATTAAAACTATCTATTTATGAAATAAACTATAACAAAATTCCATATAAGGTTGCAATAAACGAAGTAATAGAACTAGCAAAAAAATATGGAGATGACAGTGCACCAAACTTTATTAATGGAGTGTTAGCAAGTGTTGTTAAGGAGAATTTATGAGACCAACTGCAATAACGGTAAGTGAATTAAATAAATACATAAAAAATAAAGTAGATGAGGATGAATATCTAAATAATGTATATATAAAGGGAGAAATATCTAACTTTAAACATCATTATTCAGGACATATGTATTTTACGTTAAAAGATGATAAATCTTTAATAAAATGCGTTATGTTTAAATCAGCAACATCTACTTTAACTTTTGTACCCAAAGATGGAATGAATGTGTTGATATTAGGAACAGTTTCAATATATGAAGCGGGTGGAGTATATCAAATATATTGCAAAGCAATGCAAGAAGATGGAATAGGAGATTTATATAGAGCATTTGAGGAACTAAAAGTAAAGTTAGAAAAAGAAGGATTGTTTGACGAAGACCATAAGAAAAAGATACCGTTTATGCCAGAGACAATAGGAGTTTTAACATCTCAAACAGGAGCAGTAATACGAGATATTATAAATGTTTCCACAAGAAGAAATCCAAATGTGCATATAAAACTATATCCAATACCAGTGCAAGGAAAAGGAGCAGAGGTTAAAATTGTAGAGGCAATCGAAATAATGAATAGACACAAATTGTCAGATGTAATTATTCTTGCAAGAGGTGGTGGATCACTAGAAGATTTATGGCCATTTAACGAAGAAATCGTTGCAAGAGCTATATACGATTCTGAAATACCAATAATATCTGCAGTAGGACACGAAACTGACTTTACAATAGCAGATTTTGTTGCAGACTTAAGAGCACCAACACCTTCAGCAGGAGCAGAATTAGCTCAGGCAGATGTTCAAGATGTAAAAAAGAAAATAGAAACATATAAAGATAGATGTAAAAATTCGCTTAGGAAAAAAGTTGAATTTATGAGACTAAGATATGAAAAAATATTAGCATCAAAGGTATTTAAAGAGCCAACACAGAAAATAAATGAATACTATATGAATGTTGATATGAAAGTAAAAAAATTAGAAATGCTTATTCAAAATAAAACAAAAGAATCAAAACTAAAAGCAGTAAATATAATTGCAAAATTAGATACTTTAAGCCCACTAAAGACTTTGACAAGAGGCTATGCAATAGCTGAGAGTGAGGGCAAAGTTTTAAAAAGTGTAAAACAAGTAAAAGAAAAAGATAAGATAAGTATAAAAATGACAGATGGTAATATAAAAGCTACAGTAGATGAGATAAAATAAAAGGAGTGAAGGTATATGAAAAAAGTAATAATAGGTGTAATTGTTGTTGTATTGGTAATAATTGCAGGAGTTGTAATAGCACTAAATGTTGGAAAAGATAAAGATAAAGAAACAGAAGAAACAAGTGCAAAGCCAGAAAACCATACAATAGCAAATACAACAAACACAAATGTAGAGAATAACATAGCAGAAAACAATGCAGTAGAAAATAATACAGCAGAAGAAAATAACACGGAAAATAATGAAATAGAAGAAAGTGGACTAATAGACGAGAAAAGAGCCATAGAAATAGTAAAAAAAGAATGGGGAAATACAAACGGATATGAATTTGTAATAGATTACCAAAATAGCGATGGTGAATATGTAATTGCTGTAAGAGACTCAAATACAACAAGAGTAATAGAATGGTATGTTGTAAACGCAGAAACTGGAAAATGCTCTATAATGTAAAAATAAATACAAGAAAGGAAGAAACTATGAGTAAAGCAAATAATTTTGAAGAAAATATAAAAAATTTAGAAAATATCGTAGAAGAGCTAGAAAAAGGAGATTTAAACTTAGAAGATTCAATAAAAAAATTTGAAGAAGGAATGGCATTATCAAAAAAATGTAACGAAATATTAGAAAATGCAGAGAAAAAAATTACAGTTCTTATAAAAAAAGATGATGACACAATCACAGAAGAATCAATGTAATAAGATAAATTACGAATAAAAACCACCTATTTGTTAATAATACAAAAAGGTGGTTTTTTATGAAAAAAAAGAAAATAATCAGTATTATAGCATTAATAACTTTAATGACAGCAATAATAGGATATGTAGTGTTTTTTAGGGATGGAAGTTATGCCTTATCAAAATATGGTTCCAGAGGTGATGAAGTAAAACAGATACAAACTAAGCTTAAAAGATGGGGTTACTATAATGGCTCAATAGATGGAATTTATGGTACACAAACGCAAAAAGCAGTAAAATATTTTCAGTCTAAAAATGGTCTACAAGCAGATGGAATTGCAGGAGAAAAGACTTTAGCAGCAATGGGAATAAAGAGTAGCTCAGGAAATACAAGCGGAAGTGCTTCGAATTCAGATGTAAATTTACTTGCAAGATTAATATATGGAGAAGCAAGAGGGGAAAGCTATACAGGACAAGTTGCAGTTGGAGCAGTAGTATTAAATAGAGTAAAACATAGTTCTTTTCCCAATACAGTCTCTGGAGTAATATATCAAAGAGGAGCATTTGATGCAGTATCAGATGGTCAAATAAATTTATCACCAGATCAAACAGCTATATCAGCTGCTAGAGATGCAATAAATGGATGGGATCCATCTTATGGAGCAATTTATTATTTTAATCCAAATACAGCTACAAATGGATGGATTTGGTCAAGACCACTAACAGTTGTAATTGGTAAACATCGTTTCTGTAAATAAATTAAAATAAAAAACTTGTATAAAAAAGCATAATATGATAAAATATAGGCTGAAAAATTGAATAGAAGGAAAAATATGTTAAAAGAAAATATAAAGAATTACGACTTAGATGACCTTAAAACAAAAATAGAAGAATTAGGCGAAAAGAAATATAGAGCAGAACAAATATTTAATTGGATATATAAAGAACATGCAACATCATTTGATGATATGACCAATCTATCAGTTGAATTAAGAAACAAACTTAAAGAAAACTTCGACATGCATAATTTTAATATAATAACAAAGCAAGAATCTAAGGATGGAACAAAAAAATATCTATTCGATGTTTTGGATAACAACGCAATAGAATCAGTCTTAATGCAATATAAATATGGTAAAACAATATGCGTATCAACACAAATAGGATGTAAGATGGGATGCAAATTTTGTGCTTCAACAGGTGTAAAATTTGCACGTAACCTAGAACCAGGAGAAATTGTAGAACAATTATTAGCAATAGAGAGAGATGAAAATATTAAAATATCAAATTTAGTATTTATGGGAATAGGAGAACCACTAGATAATTACGATAATGTAATGAAAGCAATCCAAATACTAAATAATCAAAAAGGAATTAATATGGGAGCAAGACACATAAGTATATCAACAAGTGGACTTGTCCCAAAGATATACGAACTAGCAGACAGAAATATGCAATGCACATTGTCTATTTCTTTGCATAGTGCCACAGATGAAAAAAGAAGCCAAATGATGCCAGTTAACAACAGATATAACATAGCAGAATTAATCAAGGCTTGTAAATATTACATAAGCAAAACAAATAGAAGAATTTCATTTGAGTACGCATTAGCAAAGGATAACAATGATAATTTAGATGATGCTGAGAGTCTGGTTAAATTATTAAAGGGAATGCTATGCCATGTTAATTTGATACCAATTAATAAAATTGAAAATGGGCAATATGCTAAAAGTACAAATGAAAATATTATAAAATTTAGAGACTACCTTAATTCAAAAGGAATTGTCGCAACAATTAGAAGAGAATTAGGGTCAGATATAGATGCAGCATGTGGACAGTTAAGAAAAAAAGAGGTGAGTAAATGATAGTACATGCAAAAACAGATATAGGTATGCAACGAAAAATGAACCAAGATGCATACTGTATTTCTCAAGATAATGAAGAATACGTTTTATGTGTTCTGGCAGACGGAATGGGAGGATATACTGGAGGAGAAATAGCAAGTAACTTGGCGGCAATGAGTGTGGATAGATACATAAAAGAAAATTTCGATAAAAACAAAGAATATAATAAAGAAGAATTGCAAGAGCTAATAGAAAGATCTATCGAATATGCTAACAAAATTGTATATGAGAAATCTAGAAAAGATGAAGAATTAGAACAAATGGGTACTACATTGGAGATTTGTTTAATATATAATAATAGAGTGTTTATTGGACATATTGGAGACAGTAGAATTTATAGAATTAGACAAGACATAATGAGAAAGATAACAACAGATCACAGTTATGTTCAAAATTTAGTAAAAGAAGGAAAAATAACAAAAGAAGAAGCAGTAAATCATCCTAAAAAGAATATGTTAATGAAAGCATTAGGATGTGAATTAGAAGTAGAACCAGATGTAACAGTTAAAAATTTCCAAAAAGATGATATCATACTTATATGTTCAGATGGACTTACAAATATGGTTGATGAAAAAGAAATTTATAACATTATAAGAAAAGATTTTGATAACGCAGCAAATAATTTAATAAATAAAGCAAATGAGCTTGGCGGAAGAGATAATATTACAGTTATTTTAATCAAAAATTAATTGGAGGGAAATAACGATGAATTTAGTAGGAAAGTTACTAGGAAACAGATATGAAATATTGGAGAAAATAGGAAGCGGCGGAATGGCAACAGTGTACAAAGCAAGATGTTTAGTTTTAAAAAGATATGTAGCAGTAAAAGTATTAAGAGAAGAATACACAACCGATAATGAATTCATAAAAAGATTCAATACAGAGGCTGAATCAGCAGCAAGTTTAACACATCCTAACATAGTTTCAGTTTATGATGTAGGTCAAGAAGGAAATCTATATTATATTGTAATGGAATTAATAAAGGGTAAAACTTTAAAAGAAATAATAGTAGAACAAGGAAAACTTGGCTGGAAATGGTCTGTGAAAATTGGTTTGCAAATTGCATCAGCATTAGAAACTGCACATAGAAACAATATAGTGCATAGAGATATAAAACCACATAATATAATAATTACAGAGGATGGAACTGCAAAAGTTACAGACTTTGGAATAGCAAAAGCAGTATCAAATTCAACAATAACTGCATTTGGAACAACTTTAGGTTCAGTACATTATTTCTCACCAGAACATGCAAGAGGAGGATATACAGATGCAAAATCTGACCTTTACTCTTTAGGTGTTGTAATGTATGAGATGATAACAGGAAGAGTACCATTTGATGCAGATACACCAGTATCAGTTGCATTAAAACATATGCAAGAAAAACCAATAGAACCTATAAAATTAAATCCAGCTATACCACAAAGCGTAAACGACATTATAATGAAAGCAATGCAAAAAGACCCAAATATGAGATATGAAACAGCAACAGAAATGATAGCAGATTTAGAATATGCGTTAAGAAATCCAAACGCCTCAATAGATTCAGACGATGAAAAAGACTTTGACACACAAAAAGTAAGAGTACAGGGAAAATCAAAACACAGTAGAGTAGAAGAAGATGATGATGACGATGATGAAGAGGACGAAGAAGACTACGAAGAAATGGGATTCTTTGGAAAAATAGGATACTTCTTCTCAGAACATCCAGTTGTAAAATGGATACTAATTGTAATACTTTTAATAGCAGTGTTTGTTGGAACAATAGCTATTACTATAGGAATTAAAAAAGCAAATGAACCTAAAAAATTAGATATGCCAAACTTAGTAGGATTAACATTAGAAGAAGCCAAAGAAAAATATGGTGATATAATTGAGATAGAAGTTGAAGACGAAGCTTTTGATCCAGAAGCTCCAGAAGGACAGATAGTAAAACAAAGTCCAGTATTCCAAGAAAACTACCAAATAACAGAAGGAGCGAAAATAAAAGTAACTATAAGTAAGGGACAAAATATAGTTCAAGTACCAAAATTTGTTGGATTAACAAAAGACGAAGCAATGAAACTAGCTAATGAAAAAGAGTTAGTATTAGATATCCAAGAAGATTTTGATGATGAGATTGAAAAGGGAATAGTTATATTACAAAAATTACCAGAAGCTGCAGAAGGAACAGAATTAGCAGAAGGAACAGAAATATTAGCAGGAACAAAAATACAAATAAAAGTAAGCTTAGGAATAGAACAAGTAGTTGTACCAAATCTTGTAGGTATGACAGAAGCTGAAGCAAAAGCTAAAATTACAGAAGCAAAATTAACATTAAAATCAGCAACTAAAAAAACAGATATGAAAGCAAAATATGGAGAAGTAATAGAACAATCTGTAGCAGCTGATAGTAAAGTAGACAAAAACACAGAAATATCAATATATATAAACGACTACCAAGCGATAAAAAGTGCAACAGCTATAATCAATGTAGCAAAACTTACAGGATATACACCACACTATAAGAAGGTTGATACAGGAGAAGTTGATGAAGCAGGAAATCCAATATATAGAGAAGAACTAGAAACACCAGATAAAGTTAGAGTTATTGTAACAGTAAATGATAAGCAATGGGCATCGGAACTTGTAAGTAAGGCAACAGAAGATTTTCAAGTAGGATTCGATGAAACAGATACAGTAAGAATTGTTGTAACGATAGATGGAAGTCAAGCAGCAGTTAGAGACTTAGACTTAAATTCATCAACTACAATAACAATAACAAGATAGAATTAAAATATAAAATTATATGAAAATATAGTCCGCTCCATCTTGTTGGATTTTGGATTTTTCAAGCTCGACTAAAGTACACTTCGAAAAATGCAAAATCCGCGTGGAGCTACTAACATATATTAGCCAAACAGAAAACATATATAATGAAAGGACAATAACATGGGATTTTTTGACAAATTAAAATCAGGCTTAGGTAAAACTAGAAATTCATTCAATGAAAAGATGAATAGTGTGTTTAGCACATTTAGAAAAGTAGATGAAGAATTACTAGAAGAATTAGAAGAAATGTTAATAATGTCTGATATAGGTGTAGAGACATCAACCGAGATTATTTCAAAATTAAGAGGCAGAATAAAATTAGAGAACATACAAGATGAAGAGGGCGTTAAAAATGTTCTAAAAGACGAAATGAAAGCAATCTTAGATAAAGAGGACAAAGGTTTAAAACTTGAAACTACGCCATCTGTAATTCTTGTTGTAGGAGTAAATGGAGTGGGTAAAACTACTTCTATTGGAAAAATTGCAAATAATCTAAAATCAAAAGGAAAGAAAGTTGTAGTTGCTGCAGCAGATACTTTTAGAGCAGCAGCAGTTGAACAATTAGAAATATGGGCAAACAGAGCGGGAGTAGATATAGTAAAAAGAGCAGAAGGTTCAGATCCAGCATCTGTTGTATTTGATGCTATTCAAATTACTAAAGAGAAAAATGCAGATGTTTTAATATGCGACACAGCAGGGAGATTGCATAATAAGAAATATTTAATGGACGAGCTATTAAAGATAGGAAAAGTAATAGAAAGAGAATTACCAAATGCTTCGAAAGAAACATTAATGGTAATAGACGCAACTACGGGTCAAAATGCTATACTTCAGGTAAAAGCATTTAAAGAAACAGTACCACTTACAGGTTTAGTGCTAACAAAGCTAGATGGAACAGCTAAAGGTGGAGTAGTTGTAGGAATTGTAAATGAGAATAATATTCCAGTTAAATTTGTTGGAGTTGGTGAGCAAATTGATGATATGGAAATATTTAATTCAGAAGACTTTGTAAGTGCTATAATTTAAAAACAAGAAAGGGTAATATAATACAATGAAATTGAAGGTAAGAAAGAGAGTAATATTTACTACATCATTTCTAATTATATTTGCAATATTTGCATATATATCTTTACGTGGATCATACCTAGAAATGAAAGGAATTGGAGAACAGTATGTAGAAATTTATAGACAAAATGTTAATCAAAAGCTACAAGTTTTTGCAGTTACTTTTATAATAGTTTTCTTATTAACTTATATAACTACGTGCTTCATAAAAAGAGGTTTAAAACACTTCTTTGAAGAGGATAAAATAGAAATGCCAAAACTTCCAAATAAATCAATATCATTTGCATTTGCAGTTATTATGGCTGTAATAATGTCAGCTACAATTACAGAAAAAGCAATACTTGCATTTAGTGGAAGAGAATTTTGGCAAACTGATCCGATTTTCAATAATGATGTTAGTTATTATATATTCGAAAAACCTTTTATAGAAGCAATATTAGTGACATTTGCTATATATGAAGCAATTCTTGCAGTATATGTTATAGTGTATTATTTAATAGCATTTCACCGATTCTTCAAAAAAGGAATTAGTTTTGATACCTTAAGACAAAACACAGTAATAAAACAATTAACTTTCAAGTTGTTTTTAATAATCATAACAGTATGTGCATTAACAATAGTACATATACAAAATATGGTAACTAATAAATTTATGAGCATAAATGATGGAATGTCACTATATGGAGCAGGAGTATTAGATGTTACTATAAAAAAATGGGGCGACATTTTATTTGCAATATTTATTTTCATTTCATCAATAAGATTAGTAAAAAGAATAAAAGAAGAACAATACAAAAAGGCAGTTACAGTATTAGCAATGATACCAGTATATTTAGCAGCTATGTTTACAGTTATTATATGTGCTGATGTATTCTACTTAAAAAATAACGAATTAGACAAGCAAAAATCATATATATCAAACAATATAGAATTTACTAAAGAAGCATTCAATATAAAAATTGATGAAATCGATTTAAAAAATGCAGAAACAATTACAGCAGAAGATATACAAAATAACCAAGATGTTATAAATAATATAAATATATATAACAAGCAAAGAGTTCTTAGATACTTGGGTGAATTTCAATCTAACTTAGGATATTATACATTTGCATCAACTCAAGTAGGTGTTTATGATATTGATGGAGTTATGAGGTTAACTTATATAACACCAAGAGAAATTATAAGCAATGATACAAGAACATACAATAACAAAACATATGAATATACTCATGGGTATGGAACTATAATAACCGATGCTGCAGTAACAACTGAAACTGGAGGTCTTAATTATATTAAATATGATTTTTCACAAACAGAGGAAGACCCTAAAATTTCAGAACCACGAATATATTTTGGATTAGAAACAAATAACATTGCAGTTACAAATCCAAATGATGAAAAATATGAATATGACTATCCATTATCAAGTACATCAAACGAATATAATGTATATAATGGAAATGCAGGAATACGATTAGGACTAGCAGATCGATTTGTTCTAGGAATAAAAACAGGTAATTTAAGATTGGCATTATCTAGAAATATGAACGAAGACAGCAATATTCTGATTAAAAGAAATATTTTAGACCGTGCTAAAACTATAATGCCATATCTAAAATATGATGATGAACCATACATGGTTATTACAGATGAAGGACGACTAATATGGGTATTAGATGCATATACTGTTTCAGATAAATATCCATATTCGCAAGTAATAACAATGCAAAAAGAAAATGGACAAGTAGAAAAAATAAATTATATAAGAAATTCTGTAAAAGTTATAATAGATAGTTATGATGGAACAATGAATTTCTATATAACAGATACAACAGATCCAATAGTAATGGCATATTGGAATATGTATCCAACACTATTTGAAGACACAAATTCAAAAATACCAGAAGATATAACAAAACATTTTGTATATCCAAAATACCTATTTAAAGTTCAAAAAGAAGTATTAAAATATTATCATAATGTACAACCAGAAGTATTATACAGAGCAGATGATGTATGGGATATAGCAAAAGAAAATACTACAAAAGTATCTTCAGTAGTAGGAACAAATATAGAACCTTATTATACAATGGTAAAAGTTACAGATTCAGATAAGGCACAATTAGGACTTGTAATTCCATACACCATAGCGGGAAAACAAAATATAAAAGCATATTTAGTAGGAACATGTGATGAGAGTGGAAAACAACAACTAAAAATATACAAATTTAACACAAATGAAGCCATTTTAGGAACATTGCAACTAGATACATTAATAGAACAAGACGAAACAATATCAAAAGAATTAGACTCAATAGAAGCAACAGGTACAAAAATAGAAAAAAATATTATAGTTGTACCAATTAATGATACTCTATTATATGTAGAACCAATATATCAAGTACTACAAAATGAAAATCAAAATGCACCGATATTGAAAAAAGTTGTAGTAGCATCAGGAAATAAAGTAGCAATAGGAAACGATGTACAAGAAGCTTTGAAAAACCTATTATCTCAAGCTGCAGTAAGTATAAAAATAGATGCTACTAATATAGATGACTTAATAAAGGAAATAATAGAAGCAAATGAAAATTTAAAACAATCCAATGCAAGTAATGATTGGCAACTGATAGGACAAGATATAGAGAAACTACAAGAACTAATAGATCAACTAAATAAAATGGTAGAAGAAGAAAACAAAAAATCAAGTACATAAAAAATAAAAAAACACCCAAAATATAAATGGGTGTTTTTACATGTTTTACAAAAATATAAATAACAAGATAGATGAGATTAATGAAAAATTAGAGAAAAGTAATATGATAGAAATGTCATATATAATGGGAAACAAAAAGGAAATTATAAAAAGAAATCTATTAGCAGGGATATTTAGAGGAATTGGAATAGGAATAGGGCTAACAATAATTTCTGCAATAATTATATTCTTTTTACAAAGGTTAATAAGGCTAAATATACCAATAATAGGAGACTATATTACAGATATAGTGGCAATAATCCAACGAAATCTATAAAAGTTCCCATTGACATTTTTAGTTATTATTGTATAAAATATGTATATTAAAGAGGAGATGGTAAAAATGGTTGAAATTTCTACATCGATTTTAAATGTTATAGGTAAAGAAAATCCTACTAAAATATTTTATGATTTAGAAGTTGGAGGAACAGATTATTATCATGTAGATGTTATGGATGGAAAATTTGTAGAAAAGGATACTTCAGAAATAATGTATGATTTTGCAAATACCATAAAACAGATATCTAATTTACCACTAGACGTTCATTTAATGGTCAATGATGTTAGAGCTTATATCGATAAATACATAGGCTTAGAACCACATTTCATAACAATACATTATGAAGCATGCAAAGATAAAGTAGAAGTAAGAGAACTACTAGAATATATAAGAGAGAATAATATAAAATGTGGACTTTCAATAAAACCAAATACTAAGATAGAAGAAATATGCGAATTTTTGCCATATATAAACCTTTGCTTGATAATGAGTGTAGAGCCAGGTAAAGGAGGACAAAAATTTATACCAGATTCTATTGATAAGATAAAAGAATTAAAGAAATATATAGATGAAAATGAATTAGAAGCATACATAGAAGTAGATGGTGGAGTAAATAAGAAAACGGCGGAAAATGCAAAAGAAGCAGGTGCAGATATACTAGTAATAGGAACAGCAATTATAGAATCCGAAAATTATAAAGAAACTATAAATGAATTCAAAAAATAAAGGACTTTAAAGTCCTTTATTTTTATTTTAATTAGTTATTAGCTTTCTTTAAGAATAAAGATGATAATATTTTTCCAATTGATACAAGCATAAAGCATACAAGAACAGTTGCTCCAAAGTAAGGTATTAAGCTAAATATATATATAACTAATGAAATAATTAATACTCTTATGTATAAGTTAAATTTATCATAATCCCAAGCATTAGCAATAGCTAATATAAATAAAGGTATTGCAATAAATGAAACAAATATTAAAGCTACTAGTAACATAATTGCAAGTGGAATTGTAAATCTTATAAATAAGAATAGTACGAAAACAGGAACTGCAAGTAAAATTACTCCAAATGCAACACCGAAACTTGTAAATATATTAGTAGTATTAATATTAGATAAATTTTCAATAAGAGTTGGAGAAATTCGTTTAAATATAAGTGCCACAACAAAAACATAAACAACAAATGATAATGCTCCAACAAGTTTATCAACTAAAATAGAAGAGAAGCTTTCATCATCTACATATTTTTCTGATTTTGATTCACCTAGAACAACTCCTTCAGGTATAGAAACTTCATTTTTTACAGCATATTCTAAATTACCACGAATAGTACAAATTTTAGAAGTATCAAAAGTTAATGTTTTTGTTTTAATTAAAGCATCACCTTGAACTTCGCCAGCAAATTGAAGATTAATAGCTTCAGCTTGTAAATTTTTTGTTACAATAAAATCAGTTCCAAATACAACTTTACCAGAATCAGATTGAACTTTAGCAATTCTATTAATTTTTCCAGAAATATTAGCATTTTTTGTGCGAAGAACTAAATCTTTAGAGATATTTCCAGTATAATTCATATTAAAATCATTAGATATGGCATAAACTGAACCATAAACTCTACCATGCATATTTAATGTTGAATTAGCAAAAACATATACGTTACCGGTTATAATTGCACTTTCGTTGATATTAACTGTCTTAGCAAAAACATATAAATCTCCATGGATTTGACAGCCAGTCTCTATAGTAAAGTCTTCTTTTGCTTGTACATAAACATTACCATTAAAATTTGTGTAAGATTTTATATTACTAACAATATAATTACCAATTTTATCTTTATTATCTGAATAAACTAAATCAGATTTAATAGAAGTGTTAGTAGAAGAAGCAAACAAATCTCCATTAAACACTAAATTTGTAATATTTCTTGAGGTTATTGTTAAATCTCCAGTTGTAATAAAAGCATTACCATTTACATTATGATTTATCTCAAAATTAGTATCATTACTAACATACAAATCATTATCAAGAGTAGCAGGTGTATGAGTTTCAGATTCAGTATTGTTAGTAGTATTAGTAGTATTTTGTACATTATTAGCATCAGTTTCTGTTGCAAGAACAGGTGTAATAGCAAAAATGCCAACAAGTAAAATACAAACAAGAGTGATTGTGAATTTTCTCATAAAAATCCATCCTTTCAAAAGAGGACAAATGTCCAAAACAATATATAATATCATATAACTTTAAATAAAATTTGTCAATGAAAAAGGGGAGACAAAACAAAAAAAGAGTTGATTAAATCAACTCTTTTGAAAAATATACCTATTTATTTTTTTCGTCTTTCATTACTTCTTTAACTGCTCCTAAAGATGCAAGAGCTTTAGTTGCTTCAAATGGAATAAATACTTTGTTAGCTTCACCCTTAGCAACTTCTTGTAATGCTTCTAATGATTTAATTTGAATTAATTTATCATCAGGGTTTGCTTTCTTAATAGATTCATATACCATTTGAATTTCTTGAGCTTTTGCAACAGCTACTGCACGAATAGCTTCAGCTTCACCAGCTGCACGTCTAATTCTTGCTTCTTTATCAGCTTCAGCTTGAAGAATAGCTGCTTCTTTTTGACCTTCTGCAAGGGTAATAGCTGCTTGTTTTTCTCCTTCAGCTTGAAGAATAGCTGCTCTTTTATTTCTTTCAGCATTCATTTGCTTTTCCATTGCATCACGAATGTCTGCTGGAGGATTAATGTTTTTAACTTCAACTCTATTAACTTTACATCCCCATTTATCAGTTGCATCATCAAGAATAACTCTTAACTGATTATTAATTAAATCTCTTGAACTAAATGTTGAGTCTAAACTCATTTTACCAACTATATCACGAATAGTTGTTAGTGCTAAATATTCAATACCTTTCTTTAAAGATTGAATTTCATATACTGCTTTAGCAGGATCAGTTATTTGATAGAATACAACAGTATCTATTGTAATAGTAACGTTGTCTTCAGTAATAACTCCTTGTGGTGGAATATCCATGGTTTGTTCCTTTAAACTTACGACGCTTCTAACATGATCTACAAAAGGAATAATAATTGTAAGTCCAGCATCTGCTATTTTGTGGAACTTACCAAGTCTTTCTATAATGTACACCTCAGATTGTTTTACAACCTTAATAGATTTAAATGCTATGATAATTACGATAGCTAAAAATGCGATTAAAAATAAAACTCCAAAATTCATTTTTTTACCTCCTATTTACTTTGAATTTTTTCTTTCATCTTTGGTGCTACTATTAGTTTAACTCCATCTATTTGCACGATTTCAACTTCAGTATCGATAGGTAGGATGTCATCTGTATCAGACTTAGCGGACCAAACTTCACCATTTATTTTAACTTGACCAGTCCCTTGAGTAGTATTAATAGGAACAATTACAATTCCTTTTTTTCCTATAACACTATATGCATTAGTCTTAACTTTATCACCTTTATCGAATTTGGAAACTAGAGGCTTAGTTAGAAGAATAAGTATAGTAGAAACTACAACAAAAACTAGAGTTTGAATAAAGATTGAATCTATAAAGAAACTCACAATCATTGCAGCTAAAGCTCCAATTCCTAACCAGAAGATAAGAAATCCTACTGTTGCGATTTCAATGACGAAGAAAATTCCTGCAGCAATCAACCAAATATACCACATAAAAATCTCCTCTCGAAAAGTTATTAATTTTAAATGGAAGAAAAAAATCCATTTAAAAAACCCTTCCTCAAATATTATACTACAATTTTGGTATAAATGGAAGAGTTTACGTAAAATTTGTTTGCATTTTGTTTATATTTAACCTTTTTTAGCAACTACTTCAGCTATGCTATATATCAAATCTATTTTTTCTGGTGGACAACTTTTAAGTAAATTATTAAATTCCTTTGTCATATATGAAGGAGATGTTTTGTAAGTACCAGTCAAAATTTCTCCTTCTGATACACCTAAAATATCACAAATTTCACTTAATCGTTTCAAACTAATATTAGTTGAACCTCTTTCAATCCTACTAATATAGGTAACAGATACGTCGATAAGCTCAGCTAACTTTTCTTGAGTTATCTTTTTATCCAATCTTGCTTGTTTTAATCTAACACCAATAATACCATAATTTAATGCCATCGGTTATCACTCCTTTGGTCAGAATATAGCATTTATAGGTATATTTTAACAGAAATATAAGAGTAAATATTTACTGTCAGTAAAAATAATATATTCAAAAATAAATAAAATATTTAAAATAATAAATAATAAAATAAGTAATTGACTTTTTTTTTGATTAGATATATACTGACAAAAAATGTATAGGAGGTTTTGTTCTAGTGAATGATATGATTGAAATTAGATGGCATGGAAGAGGCGGACAGGGTGCAAAAACAGCCTCATTATTATTAGCAGATGCTGCTTTTAATACAGGAAAATATATTCAAGGTTTTCCTGAATATGGACCAGAAAGAATGGGAGCACCAATCACAGCATATAACAGAATTAGCACATCACCAATAACTATTCATAGCAACATATATGAACCAGATTATGTAGTTGTTGTAGATGATACTTTATTAGAAAGTGTTGATGTAACATCAGGACTAAAAGAATCAGGTGCAATAATAATAAATACAACAAAAGACGGAGAATATTTAAGAAGTGTATTAAAAGGTTATAAAGGAGCAATATATAAAATAGATGCTAGAAAAATATCTATAGAAGCATTAGGTAAATATTTTCCAAATACACCAATGCTTGCAGCAATAGTTAAGGTAAGTGAAGTAATGACAGACGAAGAATTTTTAAATGATATGCAAGGTTCATTTAAACATAAATTTGCTAAAAAACCAGAAGTTATTGATGGTAATATGAAAGCATTAGAAATGGCACTAAAGGAGGTTGAAAGAGTATGACAGATATAAATGCAAAAACACCTATGGAAAAATTAACAGAAGGTGGAACAATATATACAGCTGGAAATGCACGAGAATTTAAGACAGGTGATTGGAGAAGTTCAAAACCTATTTTTAATGCAGAGAAATGTAAACAATGTGGATTATGTTTCCCAGTTTGCCCAGATAATAGTATACCAGTTAATAAAGACCAAAAAAGAGAAGACTTTGATTATGATTATTGTAAGGGATGTGGAGTTTGTGCAAAGGTTTGTCCTTTTGGCGCAATCACAATGGAGTAAACAAATTAAAAGCAATGATAAAAAATATATAAAATTGGAGGAGATAAAATGTCAATAAGAGAACGTTTAAGTGGTAATGAAGCTGCTGCAATTGCAATGAGACAAATTAATCCAGATGTTGTTGCAGCATTCCCAATAACACCATCAACAGAAATACCACAATATTTTTCAACATTTGTAAGTAACGGCGCAGTAGATACAGAATTCGTTGCAGTAGAAAGTGAACATAGTGCAATGAGTGCATGTATAGGTGCACAATCAGCAGGTGCAAGAGCTATGACAGCTACATCTGCAAATGGATTATCTTTAATGTGGGAAATGATATATATAGCATCAAGTTTAAGACTACCTATAGTAATGTCATTGGTAAATAGAGCAGTATCAGGACCTTTAAATATCCATAATGACCATTCAGATGCAATGGGTGTTAGAGATAGCGGATGGGTTATGCTATTTTCAGAGAATAACCAAGAAGCATATGATAATCTTCTTATGGCACATAGAATAGCAGAACATCCAAGTGTAAGACTACCATTAATGGTATGTCAAGATGGATTTATAACATCACACTCAATTGAAAATATTCAATTAGAAGAGGATGACTTAGTAAAGAAATTTGTAGGAACATATAAACCAGAACATTATTTATTAAATGATAAAGAACCAATAGCAATTGGACCATTAGATTTACAAGCATATTTATTTGAACATAAAGCTCAACAAGCTGAAGCAATGAAGAATGCAAAAAAAGTAATAGCAGAAGTTGCAACAGAATTTGAAAAAGTAACAGGAAGAAAATATGGTTTCTTTGAGGAATATAGAATGGCAGATGCTGAATATGTAGTAGTATGTATGAACTCTACAGCAGGAACAGCAAAATACACAGCTGATAGATTAAGAGAACAAGGTATAAAAGCTGGCGTTCTTAAAGTAAGAGTATTTAGACCATTCCCAGCAGAAGAAATTGCAAATGCATTATCTAAAGCAAAAGCAGTTGCAATATTAGATAAAGCAGATGGATTAAATGCAGTTGGTGGACCATTATTTACAGATGTAACATCAGCAATGTATACAAATAATGTAAAAGTTCCAACAGTTAACTATATATATGGAATAGGTGGAAGAGATACAAAATCAGATGATATAGAAAAAGTATTCCACGACTTACAAGCATTAAATACAGAAGGAAAAGTTGAAAATCCATATAGATATTTAGGATTAAGGAGGGAACAATAATGGCATATAATTTAAAAGAAGTTATAGCTGAAAAACCAGCAAGATTTACAGAAGGACATAGAATGTGTGCAGGTTGTGGAGCTCCAGTTGTAGGTAGAATGGTATTAAGAGCATTAAAGCCAGAGGATCATGCAGTAATCTGTAATGCAACAGGATGTATGGAAGTTTCAACATTTATATATCCATATACAGCATGGACAGATTCATTTATTCATACAGCTTTTGAATGTGCAGGAGCAACTTTATCTGGAGTTGAAGCAGCATATAAATCAATGAAAAGACAAAATAAATTATCAGGAAAAGATACAAAATTCATAGCATTTGGTGGAGATGGTGGAACTTATGATATAGGTTTACAAAGTTTATCAGGTGCAATGGAAAGAGGACATGACATGGTATATGTATGTTATGATAATGGTGCATACATGAATACAGGTATACAACGTTCATCTGCAACACCAAGATTTGCAGACACAACAACATCACCAGCAGGAACAGCAATACCAGGTAAAATGCAATCAAGAAAAGATTTAGCACAAGTAATGGCATCACACCACTTACCATATGTAGCACAAACAATAGCAGTAAACAACTTTAAAGACCTATATGAAAAATCAGAAAAAGCAATATATACAGAAGGAGCATGTTTCCTAAATGTATTAGCACCATGCCCAAGAGGATGGGGATATGCAACGGAAGACTTAATGAAAATGAACAAATTAGCAGTAGAAACATGTTATTGGCCACTATATGAAGTAATAAATGGAAGATATGTAATAAACTATAAACCAGCAAATAAACTACCAGTAGAAGAATTCTTAAAACCACAAAAAAGATTTAAACACATGTTTAAACCAGGAAACGAATGGATGATAGAAGAATTCCAAAAAGAAGTAGATGCAAGATGGGAAGAATTACTAAGACTAGAAGAAATAACAAATAGGGAATAAAACCAAAAGAACAGCGAACATCGCTGTTCTTTTTTGTATTATCAACATAGTAATTTTTTAGAGAATGTGGTATAATATTAGCGAATTTTTAGGAGTGTGAAGTTATGTCATATATAGAATTTAAGAAAGTTAATAAGCAATATAAAATGGGAGAGGTTACTATAAATGCTTTAGATAACACTACTTTTGATATCGAAAAAGGAGAATTAGTTGTTATTGTTGGACCAAGTGGTGCAGGAAAAACTACAACTCTTAATATCTTAGGTGGTATGGATACAGCTACTTCTGGCAATGTTGTAGTAGATAAAAAAGAAATTACTGATTTAAAAAACAGGGAATTAACCAAATATAGAAGAGAAGATATTGGGTTTGTATTTCAATTTTATAATTTAGTTCAAAATTTAACTGCAAAGGAGAATGTTGAACTTGCAACAGAGATCTGCAAAGATAGTTTAGATGTAACAGAAGTATTAAAAAAAGTTGGATTAGAAAATAGAATGAATAATTTTCCAGCACAACTTTCTGGAGGAGAACAGCAAAGAGTTGCAATTGCCAGAGCAATAGCAAAAAATCCCAAATTATTATTATGTGATGAGCCAACAGGAGCATTAGATTACAAAACAGGAAAACAAATATTACAATTATTACAAGATACTTGCAGAAAGGAAAAAATGACAGTTGTTATAATAACGCATAACACTGCAATAGCTCCAATGGCGGATAAAGTTATATACTTTAAAAATGGAACAGCAGAAAAAATACAAATCAATGATAATCCAAAAGCAATAAGCGAAATAGAGTGGTAATTAGGAGGAAAAAGTGAAAAAGGCATTATTAAAAAATAGTTTAAAAGCAATCACTAAAAATAAAAAAAGATTTTTGTCTTTACTATTAATGGCTTTGCTTGGAGTTGGATTTTTTGCAGGACTTACAGCATCTAGCCCAGATATGGAGGATACTCTAGACAATTATCTAGATAATACAAAAACTTACGATATAAGCATTCTTGCAACATTAGGACTAACAGATGATGATATTGAAGCCATAAAAAGTATTGATGGAATCGAAGAAGCATATGGAATTTGCTACAAAGACTATATGGCACAAATAAATGAAAAAGAATATGTTATACAAGTTATAGAATATAACGAAAATATAAATAAACCATATTTAATAGAAGGAAGAAATCCAGAAAACAATACAGAATGCTTATTAGATGAAAAAATGGCTCGAAGCAATAATTATGTAATTGGAGACAAAATACAAATAGAAACAGAAGACCAATCGGTTCTTCAAAAAGAGTTAGAGATAGTAGGAATCTGCCAAAGTTCGCTATACATTTCGAGTGAAAGAGGAAATACAACTTTAGGAACAGGTAAAATAAACGCATACATATATGTAAAAGATCTTTTAGATTCTGATTACTACACAACAATATACGCACGAGTAATAGGAGCAAAAGAACTAGAAGCAACAGACGAAGAGTATACTAATTTAATAAATGAAACAACAGATAAAATAGAAAAAATAAGAACAGAAAGAGAAGAAGCACGATATAATCAATTAGTAGAAGAAGCTCAAAAAGAATATGAAGCATATTTAATGAGTGGAGGACAACCACAAGAAAATACGCAGATAAATATAGAGCAAAATAAATGGTACATACAAACAAGAGAAGATAATTCAGGGTATTATAATATATTACAAGCAATTGAGAGCATAACTAATTTGTCAAGAATATTTCCAATAGTGTTTTATATAATTGCGGTACTAATTAGTTTAACATCAATGACAAGAATGATAGAAGAAGAAAGAACAGAAATAGGGACATTAAAAGCACTAGGGTATTCAAATAGCAAGATAATTTATAAATATATAATCTATTCTACTATTGCCTGTATTTTAGGTGGAGTGATAGGAATGGCAATATGTTTCTATATTTTACCAACTATAATTTGGAATACATATGGATTATTATACAAAGTTCCAGATTTAATCACACCATTCAGAGTGGAAAACGGATTAATAGGACTAGGAATAGCATTTATATGCATAGTAGGAGCAACATACATTACATGCAAAAAAGAATTAAAAGCAATGCCTTCAAGCCTAATGAGACCAAAAGCACCAAAGGCAGGGAAAAAAGTATTATTAGAACATATTAAGATTTTATGGAATCACATTAGCTTTTCAAAAAAAGTTACAATAAGAAACTTATTCAGATACAAAAAGAAGGCACTTATGACAATCATCGGAATTGCAGGCTGTACAGCCCTTACGTTATCAGGATTTGGGCTTAGAGATTCAATAACAAAAATTGTATCAAGTCAGTATGGAGATACTTACAAATATGATGGAATAGTATATGTTAAAAGCAATCCTGAAGAAATAATAGAAAATTTAAAACAAAATGATAAAATAACATATGTAACAAGAATATGTGCACAAACAGGAGAAATAAAAAAGGACGAAAAACAGAAATCAACAAATATCATAGTTCCAGAAACAACAGAAGAATTTGAAAAAGTATGTACACTATACGATAAAAATTCTAATGAAGTAAAATTAGAAAATGATGGAATCTATATTACAGATAAAATGGCAGAACATCTAAAAATAAATGAAGGCGATGACGTTACATTACATTTAAATGATGGCAAAGAATATACCTTTAATGTTAAAAAGATTGTAAAAAACTATATAGATCACTATGTATATATGACGAAGGAAACATACGAAAAATCAGTAGGTAGCACAAATATTGATTTATTATGGATAGATACTGTTGATATGAGTAAAGAGGAAGAAAATAATTTCCTAGAAGAAATCCTTAAAGATGAAAATATAACATCAGTAACTATTTTAGAAGGATTGATGGAAACAATAAATGACATGCTAGGAGCATTAGACTATATAGTGCTAATACTTATAATTGCTTCAGCAATTCTTGCACTAACAGTTTTATACAACTTAGCAAATGTAAATATAAGTGAAAGAAAAAGAGAAATAGCAACACTAAAAGTACTTGGATTCTACAATAAAGAAGTAGATTCGTACATAACAAGAGAGAGCATAATATTTACAATAATAGGAATAGCAATAGGACTAATTGCAGGATATTTCTTAACACAATTTATGATAATAACTTGTGAAATAGAAGATTTAAGATTTTTAAGAGAAATACTTCCACAAAGCTATGTCTATGCAATTCTGATAACAGCAGGATTCTCTATAAGTGTAAATTTCATAATTCATTTTACACTTAAAAAGATAGATATGATAGAAAGCTTAAAAAGTATTGAGTAAAAATATAAAATGCTTGATTTTTGACTTATCTTATGTTACAATATTAAAGTCGAAAAAAAATAGGAGGGAACAGTAGTGAAAACTTTTCTAGTAGTTATATATGTAATAGTAGCAGTATTATTAACAATCTTAACATTATTGCAAGCAAAGGAAGATGGTGGAGCATCTGAAACAATTACAGGTGGAGACTCTTTCTATGATAAAAATAAAGGTAGAACACCAGAAGGTAAGTTAAAAAGATTTACAATAATACTTGCAATAATATTTGTAGTGCTTGCAATAGCATTAGGAATAATCTACTAAATTATTCCATTAATATAGATTGCAATATTAAATAATATAGAACTAAAAACAGCAAGAATAATTATGGCTATGCCAGCAATTATATTGCTGTTTTTGTTTATTTCATAAAGACCATAACGTAAAGTTTTAAAAAACATAAATAATGAAAAAATAAATATAAAAATATACATATTATCTCCTACTTAATAGCATTATATAACTGTCCACTTTGAATATTAGTTTCAATATCTACAGTAAAGAAAGCATTTTCATAATTTGAAATCCAATCTGAAGCAATCCATTCGTCCCAAGTTAAATAATTAGGCAATAAATATTTACCAAATCCAACAATGTCAGATTTATATTCTTTGGAAGTTTTATATAAATAGCCACTAATTTTTTCTTGTAAATAATTATTAACTGATGAATTTAAAATATCCAATGTTTCTTTATTAATTACATTTAAAGAACTATCTAACGAAAGCAAATTACCGAGCTACATATACATTACATTTAATATATGGAAATCCGTTGATTAATTCTACATGACTTTTAGTTTGCTTATTTAGATGAATAGAAAGTGAAATATTAGAATCGTGATTTAAAGGATTAGGTATAGTTATAGTCGCTTTTTTTAGTTTATTTGTGATAATTAAATGACAAAGAGTTTCAACATTATCAAGTTCTCCAATAAGTTTATCATTTTTAAATACAGCTGTTCCCATTATTTCTGAATTGTTTTCTCCGTCAATTCCGGTTTCTTCAGCCTTATAGTTGGAAGAAGTTGCAACTTTTTTACTATTTTTACCCGCATTAATTCCACCCAAAAGGGCAGTAGGATTGCCTGTAGTACTTAATAGCTGATTATAAAAATCACTTATATATAAATCATCAGTATAGCCAGTATATTCAACGGCTTTAGAAATAGATTCATAATAATTTGTTTGAATAGACTCAAAAGTAGGTTTAACATTTTCTAGAAAATCTAAAGCTGGACATTTACTTATAATAATGTTGCAGTTAGGACGTATTTCAACATTATTAATAAAATTATTTAGATATTCTGAGACACCATTTTGAGCAACTTCTTCAGATATAATAACAGCCTTACAATTTGATAAATCAAGTTGTTTACTGATATAACTATTAATTAAACTTATACCAGAATCTATATCAGAACAGTCAACAGAGATTATTGTAGACTCTTCTTGCTTCGAACCACCAGATTCACTAGAACTATTTAGAACAGCTATTTGCAAGCTAAGCTTAATATTTTCAGTTTCTCCGTTATCAATACCAAGAGCTATAACATACGCTCTTGTTTCAATGCCAGAAGACACAGTTAAATAGCCAGTTATCAACAACAAACTTAAAATCAAAATCAGGCAGTTTAGCAAAAATTTCATTTATTTAGATGTTCCTTTCTTAAAGATTTTAAATATGCCAGTAGTAATACAAAAAAACTAATGACAAAAACCAAGATAACAGTAAATATCTTAAAGTGATTTCTAAAAATATGTTTAACAACACTGATATCTTTAAAACAAAGAGCAATTCCCAACACAATAACAACTAAGCTATAGCTAAGCTCACTTGGATAACGAATGTTAAAATTTTTCTTAAATATTTGCAATATGCAATAAAAATTAAAGCTTAAAAATGATAGGAAAACAAAAATCCATAAAAGTATAAAAATAGCATCGACCCTCTGGAAAAAATCTCCAAATGAGATTAGTCTAGTTAGTAGATATAGTGTAAACATTTCATCAGTTTGTATAGTAAAAGGAAATGTCATAAGAAGTGAGATAACTGAAAACAAAATATAAATACCACATACAATGACTGAAAAAATAGAAATTAATTTAAAATGCTTACCGTCTTTTAACATTGGCTTTAACAAAAATAAGTAAGCAATAATATTAAAAGCAAATAAATTTGAGAGACCATTTATAAAAACTTTATCAGTACCAAATCCAAAAATAGGAAAAAGGTTTTGCCAGGTAAAATCTTTAGAGGCAACAAACATTAAAACAATTATTCCAACAAAAGTAAATGGGAAGAATATTTTAGTTACACCAACAATAGCATTAAGTCCAGAGTGATTTGATATAAGTATGGGTATAGCAAAAAGTAACATTAGTAGCACAAGGGGAAGATATTCAAAATAAATAATTTGTAGACTATTTGAGAAATATCTTAAAGTAAGAGCTGAAAATCCAACAAGGAATATAATATATAATACTGAGATAATGAATTTTAAAACTTTACCACCTAGATATTCAGACACATCTATAATATCAAAACCATCAAACTTTTTGAATAATAGGTAAACAACAACAATAAATATAATAGAAATAAAGCTTAAGTAAATTAAATTAAGCCATGAACCTGTACCAGTAGAATTTAATATGATGGCAGAAATATTAAAAATAATGTTATTTGCAATTAGCGTTATCAAAAGTGTAATCGCTTCATATCTGCCAATTTGTTCTATTTTATTCATTGTTTTCTCCTTTCTAAATCATTAATCTTTGTGAAATTTCCACTTCATACTAATTGGTGGTTCCTCACGAGGACGAACAGTATTCAAAAAATCGCCTCTGCGCTCACGTCTCCAAATAGGGGAAATCAAATATGAGAGCGAAGTTTTAGAATTATTATATGGTGCATAAGGTGCAAAATAAGGGACGCCAAAGGTCCTAAATCCAGCGAGAATTGCAACTTGAGAAAATAGACCTATAGCAATACCAAGAAATCCAGCGATAAAACCTAGGAAAATGTATAAAAACTTATAAATTCTAAAACTAAAGTTTAAGGAAAAATCCGGTATGGCAAAGGAGCAAAGACCAGTTAGTGCAACAATCACAATAACAACAGGATTTACTAAATTAGCACTAACAGCAGCATCTCCTAAAACTAATGCTCCAATAATTCCAATAGTAGGACCAATAGGTGTAGGAATTCTAAGGCCAGCTTCTCTAATCAATTCGAAAGAAACTTCCATAATTAAAATTTCAAAGATAACCGGAAAAGGCACAGCATTTCTAGCAGTAGCAATTGTAAACAATAGCTCTGTAGGGACAAGCTCTGAATGAAAAGTCATTATTGCAACATAAATTCCAGGCAATAAAAGTGTGATAAAAGTTGCGAGAAATCTGATTATCTTGAGTAGATTAGCATACTGATGCTTAAGATTTAGATCTTCTGGTGAAGATAAATAGTCTATAAAAACACCAGGCATAATTAAAGCATAGGGAGAGCCATTAACTAAAACAGCAACACGACCTTCTAACAAGTGATTAGCAGTTTTATCTGGCCTTTCTGTTGAAATCATTTGTGGAAATGCAATCTTACTATTATCTTGAATTAATTGTTCAACTTGTCCGAGAAGAAAGAACATAATCAATAGAAACATTGTTTAGTCTATATTTAACTTCAGCGACAAGTTCAGGATTAACAATGCCTTTCATGTAGCAAATCGCAATATTTGTATTGCTAATCTTACCAATATTAGTTTTTTCAATAATTAAATCAGCACTATTAATATTTCGTCTCAAAATAGAGGTATTAGTTCTTAACTTTTCGACAAATGCTTCTTGAGATCCTCTAACAACAATTTCGTTTTTAGGAGTATCAATACTTCTAGATTCGAAACCTTTAACATCAAGAGTGAATGAAACATTTAAACTATCAACAAAAAGAGCAGCATCGCCCATGTTTATACTAGATATAACATCGGAAAAGCTATGGGTCTTTTTTATGCTAACCTGAGGTAATAATTTATCAAAAATATAATTTTCTAAATTGAATTTTTTAAATTTCTTTATAGTAACACCGTTTTTAGTTAATATTTTATTGCTAGAATGCTTGAAATTATTAGTTTTAATTAAAGGTCTTAGGATAAAATTATTAACTAAATTTGAAGAAATCATTCCATCAAAACCAACAAGAAAAGCATGATAAGACTTACCGTTTACAGATATAATAAATGGTCTAAATATAACATCACTATTAATAAGGACATTATATTTAGATTTTAGATAGTTAATATTATTATCTAGAACACCTGAAATATCTGTATCATCAGGTAATGATAAAGAAGGTGGGTTATTTAGATGAGTCGTATCTTCTTGAGAGCTTTCGACTAACTTAAAATCGTAATCACGAGGGGGATTGTATATAAATAATTCTTCCAAAAAATTACTAAATTTACTCATATAAGTAATGTTTACCTAAAAATAAATAAATATACCTAAAATATGCAAATTAGTAAAGAATACTAGTTGGAATATAGGTAGAATCTGGAGGAGGTACAAGTTCATTGTCTGGAGTATCAACCTTTTTAATCTCGATAATTTTTAATAATGGAAGTTCACCATGATAGTTGCCTTTTGTAATTTCTCCAACAATTTCTACCCAAGAACCATCAGTGAAATTTTCAGCCTTTTTGTATGAACATAAAAATCCAACAATAAGCTTATTTTGGGTATTTGGCATAACCATATCTCTTGCAAGAACAAATTGATCTTTTGAAAAATCTGAGTTCCTATATACATATCCAGAAAAAGAAACATGTTGACCGATATATGTATCTAAATTCTCATAAACACTTTTTAAAACATTTGTGTAGTTTTTAGGATCAATGTGCGAAACCTCTGGAACAGCGATAGTATCACGAACTTTAAAAGTATCACTAAATATCTTATACAATGACAAAATAAACATAATGATAATTCCAATTAATAAACATACGAAACTAATTTTAACTATTTTTTTAGCATCTAACTTAACATTATAAACAAACATATACTCACTCCTTAAATCCTTTCTACCACAAATTTTCTATTTACATTTAACCTGCTTATACAAGGATTATTATTAGTTAATTGTATTCGAAAGTATTGAAAAGTATGAGCATTTATGATATAAATGTAGACATAAAAGTAGAAAGAAGGTATGACAGTGGGAGTCTTAGGAAATTTATTTAAATCATATAGTGAAAAAGAAGTAAAAAGGGTAATGCCTTTAGTAGGAAAAATAAATAATTTAGAGCCAAGTATAAAGAAATTATCAGATTCAGAATTAAGAGGAAAGACTGATGAATTTAGAAATAGGTTAAACAATGGAGAAACTTTAGATGATTTACTTCCAGAAGCTTTCGCAGTGGTAAGAGAAGCATCTAGCAGAGTTTTAGGAATGAGACACTTTGATGTTCAATTAATAGGTGGAATTATATTACATCAAGGTAGAATTGCAGAAATGAGAACAGGTGAAGGTAAAACTTTAGTTGCAACTTTACCTGTATATTTAAATGCACTTTCAGGAAAAGGTGTTCATGTTGTTACTGTAAACGATTACTTAGCAAAAAGAGATAGTGAATGGATGGGAAAACTATATAAGTTCTTAGGACTAACAGTAGGATTAGTAATAGCAGGAATGAATCATAATGCAAAACAAAAAGCATATGCAGCAGACATTACATATGGAACAAACAATGAATATGGATTCGATTATCTAAGAGATAACATGGTTGTTAGAAAAGAACAACTAGTACAAAGAAAATTAAATTATGCAATCGTAGATGAGATAGATAGTATCTTAATAGATGAAGCACGTACACCACTTATTATTTCAGGTACAGCAAACACATCATCAGATTTATATAAACAAGCAGATGATTTTGTTAGAAGATTAAAAGCAAAAGTCATAGTAGAAGAAGATGCAAAAGACTTAGAACAAGCTGAAGATAACGAAAACTATGATTATATTATCGATTTAAAAGCAAAATCTGCATCAATAACAATGAAAGGTACTAAAAAAGCAGAAGAATATTTTAAGTTAGAGAATCTTAACGACTTAGAAAACTCAGAAATAGTACATCACATTAATCAAGCATTAAGAGCACATGGAATAATGAAAAAAGATATAGACTACATAGTTAAAGATGGAGAAGTTCTAATTGTTGATGAATTTACAGGAAGAATAATGTATGGAAGAAGATATAAT
>CAYMDN010000004.1:0-61523 GCA_964389545.1 uncultured Clostridium sp.
CCTCTTATCATTTGTTTCAACTAATAAACATGATTGTGGAAATTTTGTAACTTTCATAAGTAATCAACACCTTTCTAATTTGATTTTTTGTATACTCTTATTCTTTCATAACGCTATAATGCACTTGCAATATATCTTCTTTTTCTTTTATTACTTTTTCAAGTTTTAATTTATTTTCAAAATAGTTACCTTGAAATAGTGGTATTCCTTTGTTTAATACAAATGGATTATAATTTAAAATTATATTATCTACTATACCTTTTTCCATAAAAGCATTATTTATAGTTGCTCCACCAGAAATAAGCAATTTATTATAGTTTAATTTCTTGCATGTTTCCAAACAATCATCTATAGAATTGCAATACCTAACATTTGGAAATTGGCTTTTTGTTTCATTTTTACTACTCAAAACAATTAAATTTATATCTTTCAAATCATCTAAATATTCTTCTCCCCAAGATATTATGTTGTCCCACGTTTTTCTACCCCATATAAGTACATCATATTCTTTTAAAAATTCTAGCATTATCTTCCAACCTCTATAAGATAAAAAATCCTCATTTCCATCTTCTGCTGCAATTAATCCATTAATAGAACACGCCATTTCAATTGTTATTGTTTTCATATTCATCACCCAAATATTTTTTTATACTATTCGCTAACTCAACATCCATTCTTTTTATTGCCTCTTTTGTTACTCCTGCTATATGTGGAGTTACTATTACATTGTTTCTTTTTACATTTAATATTTCTTTATAATTTTCTGCATCAATGTCTAAACCAACATTAAAGGTATTATTTTCATCTGCATATTTTATTAGTTCGTTCATATCTACTATTTCTGCTCTTGATGTGTTTATAAATGTTGCCGATTTCTTCATTAAGCTAATTTTATCTTTTGATATTAAGTTTCTATTTTCATCATTTAATGGAATATTTACAGTTATAACATCTGAATTATTAAGTAATGTATCTAAGTCTATAAATTCTACACCTTGTTCTAATAAATCATTATGTTTTTCTGGATTTAAAGTGTTACAGTATATCTTCATATTAAAGACTTTTGCTATTTTTATTACTTCTTGTGATATTTTTCCTGCTCCTATTATTCCTATTGAACTATTATTTATATCGTTACTTCTTGCTGATAAGTCTTTTTTCGTTCCACCTTTAATAGCAATTTCGTTTGCTTCTATAATTCTTTTCTTTAAACTTAATATTAAAGAAAAAATATGTTCTGCTACTGATATTACATTTGATGTCTGACAATTGATTATTTTAATTAAGTCTGATTTTAAAAAACTTTTGTCTATATGGTCTATTCCTATAGATAATGTTGCTATTATTTTTTCTTTATCCACTACTTTTAGCATATCTTCTGTTAGTTTTTCTCGAACACCAATTATTAAAATATCATAGTCATTTAATAATCTTAATAATTCTTCTTTATTAGGCCTTTCTTCAGAAATTGATAAATCTAATTTTATTCCTGCATTTATTAATATTTCACATGCTTTTTTGTCTAAATCTTTAAATACGCTATATGCCTTTAACATTATTTTACTCCTTTATTAAAAAAATATATTATCTTCTAAATCATCTGGATGTTCTAATTCCATTTCTAAATCTTCCCAAGGAAATAAAGGATAAAAATACTCTATATTCAACTCTTCACACTTCTCTTTATCAAAATCATTATTACCATTATAATAAAACGCTATATCTTCATATTCTATAATATCGTTAAAATTTCTACTACCATATTCTTTTGTTAAACAAACGTATAATATTTTGGCCTCTTTATATTTATTTTTTATTTCATTTATACATATCTCTACACTTGTTCCTGTACTGTGCATTGCTTCTACTACTAAAAATACTGGTTCTTTTTTATTTATCTCTATTGTATCAAATGGATTAAAAATCATCTCAATTTTATTATCGCCATTTTTATAAGCTATATGTTTAACTTGTATAGGCAAGAATTTTACAATATTTAACTTATTAGAAATATATACTGCTGGCACCGCACCACTTCTTAATACCGGACATATATAATCTATTTTTATTTCATTATCTTGAATATATCTTCCTAACTGATTGCATATTTTATCTATATATTGCAAGAATTCATTATGTTCCATTCTTTTATAATTTCTCTGCATTTCATACTCTCCTTATAAATCTATATAATTATTTATCAAAATCAAATATTACACATCCTGTTTTAGTTGTAGCACTGCTACGCACTCAATATGACTTGTATATGGGAACATATCCACTGGTTGAATTTCTTCTATTATATATTTGTCACTTAAAATTTTTAAATCTCTTGCAAGTGTAGCTGGATTACAACTTATATATATTATTTGTTCTGTTTCTAATTCTCTTAATATATTAACGGTGTTGCTATCTAATCCTTTTCGTGGTGGATCTACAAATATAGTATTTGGTTTTATTTTTTCTTTTTCTAAAATCTGAGGTAATATTTTTTCAACATCACCCGCGTAGAACTCCATATTATTGATATTATTAAGTTTCGCATTATCTATAGCATCTCTTATTGCTTCTTCGACAATTTCCACGCCATATACTTTTCTAAAATATTTAGATGCAAAGATACCAATTGTTCCTATTCCACAATATAAATCAAGAGCTATATTATTTTTATCTGTATTTACGTGTTTCATTGCAGTATTATATAATATTTCCGTCTGAATTGGATTTACTTGATAAAATGACAATGATGAAATTTTGAATTTATATTCTCCTATCAAGTCATATATGAATCCATCTCCATAGATAATTTTATTTTCGTCGCCAAGTATTACATTTGTGTTTTTAGTATTATAATTGATGATTATTGTCTTAATGTTTGTATGTTTTTTTGTTATTTGTTCAGCAAATTCATCTTCTGTTTTGAATTTTCTGTCATTTACAATTATTGTTAATAAAACTTCGTCAGTTTTCAATCCTATTCTTAAGAATATATGTCTTACAGTGCCTTTTTGTGTTGTCTCGTTGTAAATAGATATATTGTTTGTCTTCATGTAATCAAAAACATCCCTTGCAATTTGTTCGCATTTTTCATTTTGTATGTAGCATTTGGTAATTGGAATAATATTGTGACTTCTATTTGCATAAACTCCCATAACAGGTTCATTATTTTTATTTACTCCTATAGGATATTGTAATTTATTTCTATAAAATAAGGGATTTTCCATTCCAATAACGTCATTAACTGGTAATGCTTTGCCAAAATTTTTGTATATGCAGTTCTCGACTATTGATTTTTTTATATTTAAAGTTTCTTTATATTCAATATGTCTTAAATTACATCCTCCACATTTTTGATAATCTTTACATTCACTCTCTACTCTGTATGTAGTGGGTTCAATTATTCTTAATAACTTTCCATACGCATAACTCGATAAAACTTTTAAAATTTTAATCTCTGCTTTTTCACCTACTATTGCACCATCAATAAAGATAGGAAAATTATCAATTTTTGCAATTCCTTCACCTTGGTATCCATTATCTATAATTGTTACTTCATATACTTCATTTTTCTTTACCATAATAAAAACCTCTATATATTTTTATCATACAGAAGCGTATTTGTAAAGCAAAAAAAGCATATTATTAATCTAATATGCTTTTAATAAATCCATTTTCAATCATTGTTTTAAAAACGTTCTTCAATATTATAAATATTATTGGTCCAACAAACAATCCTAGTACTCCAGTAAATTTAAATCCTGTATACATTGCAATTAGTGTAAATATAGGATGAATTCCTATGTTACTACTTACTATTTTTGGTTCAGTTAGTTGCCTAACTATTGATGCAATCGCATATAAAATCAGTATATATACGCCTAATTTAAAATTTCCATTTAAAGCAAGTATTATTGCCCATGGCACCATGACTGTTCCAGACCCTAATATCGGTAATGCGTCTACTAATCCAATTCCTATTGCAGTAAGTAACGGGTACTGAATATTATTTCCTGTAAATTTTAGGATGTATAATCCGTATTAAAACCACAAAAAATGATATTATTACGAGTATAATTTCTGCTTTTATATAATCTCCTAGACTCTTTATTATATTTCTAAGATGCGAACCTAACTTTTTAACCCATAAACTTGGTAAATGATGTTCCATTTGATCAAGAATATACATTCTATCTGTGCAAATAAAATATGTTGCTAATATTGTTATAAAAAAGTAAATTAGAAATGCAGGTATCAATGAAATAACATGTGTAATTTTTGTTAAAAAGTCATATATATAATTTGTAGCCTTATTTATTAATTTATCAGATGAATTTTCAAATATATTTATAACTTGATCTGGAATATTTATTTCTCGTGTTCTAATTTTATTGGTAATTTCATTAACTTTGTTTGTACCTAGCTCAATATAGGCATTTAAGCCTTGTAATAAATTTGCACTTTCAGTTATTAGACAAAACATTCCACATGCTATTAAGCCAATTATTATCGCAAATACAAAAAATATTACTCCCACTGCAACTTTTTTTCTTGTTATGTTAGTTTTCTTTACGATAAATTTAATTAAAGGTTCTAACATTATTGCTATAATAAAAGCAATAAGAAATGGCATATAAAAAATCATCAATTTAAAGCTTAAATATAAAATTATTAAAGTTAAGATAAACAATATAATTCGTTTTACTACTCTTGTCCAATATCCAATGTCAATTACCATATACTATCCTTCTCCTATGTAATTTAACATTGGTCTACTGCTAGACCAATGTTTTATCCTATTCGTTATTTTTTGTATCATTACCACATTTACATATTCCTTCAGTAGTTTCTCCAACTTTTTCTTTATTAATTTCCTTATGGTTAGCTATATCCGCCAAAGTTAATATACCAACTATTATTTCATTTTCTATAACTGGAATTCTCTTCACTTGGCAATCACACATTAATCTTGTAGCATTTTCAATATTTTCTTCAGGCTCTATTGAATATATTTTTGTTGTCATTATTTCACTTACTGGTGTAGTGTTTAAATCTTTATCACAAGCTATTCCTCTTAATACTAAATCTCGATCTGTTATTAAACCAACTATTATATCATTAGCATTACATACTGGAATACAGCCAACATGTTTATCTTTCATTATTTTAGCCACATCAGCTAACGTTGTTTCTGGTTTTACGCAAGAAATTTGTGTACACATACATTCTTTTACTTTCATATTATTCTCCTTTCAAATTAATATATTATTATTATTAATTATTGAAAGAAAAATATTCACTACAAATTAATATGGTCTCCAACTTCCTCGTTGTTCATACATTGGAAATTGTTGCCTTGGAAATGTATTCCTGTTCAATCGCTGTAATTCTCGTATGATTAGAACCTTGATTAGGTTCCTAACTAAATAATTATCCCTTTGATTTGCAATGTTTGCCTCAGCTGTTTCTCTTGCATTTGGATTTCTCACATCTCCATTTTTTAGCTGGGTTCTCTGCATTGTAGCGGTATTATTTTGTGTTTGTGCCTCAGTATCTTCTATATTTCTATAAATCTCATTTGCCATTTCATCTATCAATTCTTTAGTAATATGTCTTTGACTATTCTGAGAACATACCTTACATATCATTGGATAGATTATTTTATATATTTCTGGATACATATCATTTAAATATTCCATATTATTAGGTTGATTATTTCTATAATAGGGATCATAGTAGTAATCATTATATGTATTTGCATAAATATTGTTAGGCATTTGATTATTTCCCAGCACATTTCTCATATATTCCTCGTATTCCATGTTTTACCTCCTTTTTAATATACACGTATACATCTCTATTTTATGCATACATATTAAAAAAATTACTAGACATATTTTTGTTTATGTGATATTATCATCACATATTAATGAGGTGATTTTAATGGATGAAAAAGAGGATATCGAAGTAGTTCTTAATGATGATAATAATTTGGAGATTTCTCCAGTTTATGAACATTTAAATATTGCTAAACCTCAGCCTAAGGAGAATATAGAAGAGATTATTATTCCAGAAGTTACAGAATTAAATAACGAAACAGAAAGAAAAGAAGAACAGGATAATTAGTTTCCTGTTCTTCTTTTAGTATTATAATTCTTCGCCCAAATAAACATGGCCGTTTGGAGATTTTTTTATTTTTCTTTTCTTTTCTAGTTCATCAGTCATAAGATTTATTAATTCTATTTCTGTTAAATTAAATTTATGCTGTACATACCTTAATGTAGCCTTTCTTTTCATACCGCTTAATAGACAAATATGTATTGCATCTATCGGTGTTGTTTCTTTGCCTATTTGTTCATCTACTATTTCATTCTTGTATAATGCTTCTTTTTCGGTATTATTCTTTGATTTTAGTCTTGTATATCTTGTTACACCTGGTTCAATTTCTTCATCTAATGATACGTTGCTTCTTCTTGATTTTATTAGAGAGAGATGTTGATGTGTTACCGCGACTTTTGCCCATCTTCTCATTAAGTCAAATGCCATATCCTCCGCAAAATTCAAAACGACGTCACCTTTGTCTAAAAGTTGTATTAATATTTCTTGTGCAATATCCTCTGAATGCGCTGTTGTATGTAGTTTTTTCCCGATTATATGGCTATGAGTATGTATTGCATTGCATATTCTATCAATATATTTTTCTAAAAACCAATCTGGCGTCTTTGTTATTCCTATAAAAATTCTACCTTGTGTATCTAAGGTATTTATCAGATTTTCCACTATTGTTTCATTGTCCTTATAAATACTATTAAGTATATCTATTACAGAACATTCGTACCTTTTTGCCAATGCTTCTAATTCATCTTTGCTATAAAATCTATTTTTATTTAGACTATGTGCAACTCTATCATCAAATTGTTTTTCAAAGTTTATTCTAGCTCTTTCTCCTGGATTATTTTTTATCTTTAAATAAAGATTATAACCTATACCTAACAACTTTGCAAAATCAGCTTCACTCATTTTATCTTCAAAATCTGCATATATCTCTAAAAAATCTTTATATTCTATACGTGATTCTGCTAATCCACTAGTTTTTAGTAATTCTATAATTTCTTCTTTTTCTTCTGCTGATAGTTCCCCATACTCATCTTTTAAGACAAATGTTCTTAATTTAGTATTTTTTATACTTGTGTAATTAGCATAATTAATACCAATTATATCAGCAAATTCTACTTCTGATAAATCACTTCCAAATTGAGAATACAATGTTAAGAACTCGCTATATGCTATTAATCTATGTTCGTATCCTGCCTCTCTTACTGCTTCTCGTATTTGTGCTTTTCTATCATCAGTTGCGATATCATATGTTGTTTTAAAGGCAACTGTTTTTACTCCTCTGTTTTTCATTGCCTGAAAATTAAACTGATTTATTCCTAACAGCTCTGCAAATTCTACTTCTGATAATTCTATTTTATATGGTTCATATAAAGCTAAGAAATCTTTATATACTATTGATTGATTTTCTATATTTTTTGTTCTCATTAGGTTACTAATTTCTTGTTTTCTTTCTTCTGTTGCTCCAGTATATGTAGTTCTTAATACAGTAGCTCTTTGTTTTCCACCTTTCATTGTTCTAAAACTACTTCCTGTCATTCCTAAAATAGTTGCAAAATTCAATTCTGTAATTTCTTCTTTATATGGTTCATATAGGGTTAAAAATTCTTCATATGTAATACTTTTATTTCTATATCCCTTTTCTTCTACATCACTTATTATTCTTCTTTCTAATTGCCCATCAAACTCGTCAGGTTTCAAAATAACGACTTTTTTGTTTCTCACCCTCATGTTATATATATATTCTCTACGTACACCTAAAATTTCCGCAAATTTTGTTTCTGTCATAATTGCTTTATATGGTTCATATAAAGTTAAAAATTCTTCATATGTTACAGATCTGTTCTCGTAACCAGCTTCTATTAATATGGTTCGTATCCTAACTATATTTTCAGGTGTTAACTCTGGCATCTTTGTTGTTAAAATTTCTACTTGTGCATCTTGGTTATTCTTTAGCCTATTGTACGTTTTATATGTTATTCCTAGTATAGTTGCAAAATCTGCCTCTGAAATTTCAGTTTTATATGGTTCATATAACGTATAGAATGTTTTTTGATCTATTTTGGTATCTGAATACCCTCTTTTTATAAAATCTTCTCGTATTTCTACTCTTCTTTCTTGTGATAATGGTGCAAACTTTTGCTTTAATATTCTAGCGCCTTGTTTCCCTGATTTTAATGCCTTATAATTTGAGTTTGATAGCCCTAATATATCCGCAAAATCCATCTCTGACATTTCATCTTTATATGGATTATATAGTTCTAAAAATTCATCATATCTAATGCTCTTTGGTTTTAATCCTTGTTTTATTAATATTTCTTTTATTTCTGCTTTTCTTTCTTCTGATGCTTTGCCATATCTTGTTTTAAGTATGGTTGCTCTATATCCTTTTGATTTAAAGGTAGCGAATGAACTATACGTTAATCCTATTATTTCTGCAAAATCTACCTCTGACATCTCATTCTTATATGGCTCATATAATTCTTGAAACTCTTTATATGTGATTTTTTTCTCTTTATATCCCTTATCTATTAAAGAAGCAACTATTCTACCCTTTTCTTCTTCAAAATTATAGTTCATATACTTTTCCTTTCGTAAAATTATTTTATGTGGTTAGCATCAAGTCACCACATACATATATTATACCATAATTAACATAATATTGCAATTTAGCAAAAAAATAGAATCTTTCGACTACAATTTGTCAAAAGATTCTATAAAAAATTAGTTAGACAACTACTATTCCACCCATTACCATATTCATTTGAGTTTCGCTTTTATTTAATGCTGTTAGCACTTTTGTTCCTCCTGCAACAACAATCTTATCTCCTGTTTCAAATGCTCCGTGTTCTTTTAAGTCATTAAAACCAACTTCTAGTAATTTATTTATATTGTCTTGTGGGTCATATAGCTTTGGAATTATATTTCTGCATAATCCTAATTGTCTGTATGTTACCTCATTTTGTGTTATTGCATATATTGGGCATCTTATTCCAAAACTTGATACCATTCTTACTGTACTTCCTGTATTTGTATATGAAAATACGGCTTTTGCATCAATATTCATTGCCGTTATGGCAACTGCATAATTCATATTAAATTCATTGCTTGCTTCTGCTAAATTATATTCCTTGAATTTAAATCTCTTTGAATAATTTATTGTTTTTTCTATTTCTGTTGCTATTGAGCTCATTGTTTTTACACATTCAACTGGATAATTTCCAGATGCAGTTTCACCAGATAACATTATTGCGCTACTTTCATCAAATATTGCATTAGCCACATCACTAACTTCTGCTCTTGTTGGTCTTGGATTTGTAATCATAGATTCAAGCATTTGTGTTGCTGTTATTACTGGTTTTCCTTGAGCAATTGTTTTCTTTATAAATTGTTTTTGTAGAATTGGAACTTCTGCCATAGGAATTTCAACCCCTAAATCTCCTCTTGCAACCATAATACCATCCGAAACATTTAAGATTGCATCAAAGTTATCTACACCTTCTCTGTTTTCTATTTTAGCAATAATTTTAACATGTTCTCCACCATTTGTTTTTAAAACCTCTCGTATCTCTTCAATATCACGTGGTTTTCTAATAAATGATGCAGCAATGTAATCAAATCCTGCTTCTATTCCATATTTTATATCTTCTATATCTTTTTCTGTTATTCCTGGCAAGTTGACAATAAAATCTGGTATGTTTATACTCTTTCTATTTGTTAATTTTCCACCTTGTATTACTGTACAAACAATATCTTTTCCTTGTATTTCATCAACTCTAAGCTCTATTGTACCATCATTAATTAAAATTGTTCTTCCTGGTTCTATTTCCTCAAATAATGATTTATATGTTATAGAAACTTTAGTTTCATCTCCAGGTTCATCTCCATTAAGCAAAGTAAATTTTTGTCCTTTTTCCAACATTACTTGTGAATCCTTGAATTTTCCTATTCTTATTTCAGGTCCCTGTGTATCTAATAATAATGGTATTGGTAATTTAAGCTCGTCTCTAATTCTTTTAAATGTATTAATTCTGTCTGCTTGATCTTTATAATTTCCATGTGAAAAGTTAATTCTACCAACATTCATACCAGCAAGCATTAATTCTCTTAAAACATTCTCATTATCTGTTGCTGGACCTAATGTACAAACAATTTTTGTTTTTCTCATACTTTAATCCCCTCTATCTTATTTAATTTCTCTAGCTTCTAAATAATATCTTTTGTCATAGCTGTGACCCATAGAAAAAGTTTTTCTTGGTAAAGCTCCGTCTACTATAACTGTTTTAAATAATTCAGATTTATGCATATTTGGAAGTAAAAATCCTATATTTCCATCCTGTGTTCCTAATTTTTCTGTAACGTCTTCTCCATGAACATAGTCGACCTTCCCACCATTATTTTTTAGATATTCATCTATAAACATTTGTAGGCTTCCAACAGCTAAATTTGATTTTGGATTTTTGATAACTAATTGACCTTTTGTTCCTTTATATACATATTCAATTTTTTGTCCTTCACCTGTTTCTGATGTTTCATAATACTTTTTAAGGTCTGTTATCATATTTTCTGGATTTACACCAAATACAACTCTATGAATTGGTTCAAAAGTTAATGCATCACTATGTAAATTGACTACTTCAACTAATGCGTATCTTGCTGGATGGTTCTTCCATTGTTCTTTTGGCAATACTTTTTTTAAGTTTTCATAGCATGTTTTTGCTGTAGCTAAAGAGTGATTTCCATCTCCAACTGAAAATAATAATACCCCTTTATCTTTAACTTGATATTTATTTTCAAATGTTTCTTTATTAGCAAGTTCTCCCAATTTTTCTAATACCCAATTTGCAGTTTCGTCGCTAAGTCTGTATCCTCTTATGGTTCCTCCATTTTCCATTAACTTAAAATCATATATTTTTTGATTGTTAGCTACCTTACTATTTATTTTTTCTATTATTTCTTGTTTATCATCATCTATTAATAACATTATATGTGGTAATTCTAATAATGCGTTCTCTCTAACTTTTACTCTAGGAGGTATTCTTTCTAAAACAGTTCCTTCTGTTGCTCTAATTAGAGTTTGTGAATCTTTAGCAAAAGAATAATCTTCTAGATCTACTTTTCCAATTAAGCCTTTTCTAACTCTACCGTCTGCTTGTGTTCTTTCAACATAAACTAAACTATCTGTTAAAGTCTTAAAAAAGTTATTAGAAACTAATTTTTTCATTTCATTATTTACTTTTTCAATTCTTTCTGAAACATTGCTATCTTCTAAATAAATTTCTGGTAATGTAACTTTAAGTGTTGATGGTGCTTCTCCTACTATTTTTGTAACATCTTCCCAATATTCTGGTTCAGAAGTATATTGATCACATGCAACAACTGACCACTTTGTCATATCTGATTCTTCTGGTATTAATATGTCTGATTTTAAAAATGGTATTTTCATGTTTTCACGTTCCTTTCTTTTTTTGATGATATGATTTTATCACTAAAATATTTTTATGTCTATTGATTTTTATATTTCCTTGAAATATTTATTTTTATTTATGAAATACTAGTTAATGGTGATATTTATGAATAATTCTAAAGAGAATATCGACATACAAAAAATGTATGGAGACTACTTTTATATATCTAAAGAAGAATTTATAGCAAAATTTAATATCAATACATCTGGATTAACTCAAAATGATGCTGATGCCAATATAAAAAAATATGGTTTAAATGAGATTAAAGACATTAGTTATAGAAAATGGTACCATTATCTACTTAAAAGTCTATTTAGTCCATTCTCCTGTATTCTATTAGGTATATGTTTTGTTTTATACTATACAGATGTTATTCTATCTTCTGTTCCAAATTATGCAAATATTATTGTTATATTAGTTCTTGTAACTGTAAGTACATTATTAGAATTCTTTGAAGAATATAGTTCTAATAAAGCTGCTGAAAAATTAAAAGAACTTGTTGCAACAACTGTAACCGTTTTAAGAAATAATCAAGAAATGCAGGTTCCTGTTAGTTCTATAACTATTGGTGATATTGTTTTACTTTCAGCTGGAAGTATTATACCTGCTGATTTAAGAATAATTGAAACAAATGATTTGTTTGTTGGACAATCTTCATTAACTGGAGAATCTGAAAGTGTTAGAAAAGTTGAAAATACATTTTTATCCTCAAATACAATTGATGATATTTCTGAAATAGACACAATCGTCTTTATGGGAACTAATGTAATAAGTGGTTCTGCAAAAGGAGTTGTCATTAAAGTGCGGTAATGATACTTTCTTTGGCAAAATTGCAAAATCTTTTTCAAATGTTCAGAAGCCTAAATCAGCTTTTGAGACTGGTATTTCTAGTATTAGTACTTTACTTATTAAATTTATGATTATATTAATACCTGTTGTTTTCTTAGTTAATGTTTGGAAACATGATTCTATTACTGCTTTTACGTTTGCAGTTGCTATTGCAATAGGAATAACGCCTCTTCTTCTCCCGGTTATTTTGTCTTCAAGTTTATCTCGTGGAGCTATGCGAATGTCTAAGAAAAAAGTTATAGTAAAAAAATTAGATAGTATCCAGAATTTTGGTTCAATGAACATTCTATGTACAGATAAAACTGGAACATTAACTGAGGACAAAATAGTTCTTGAAAAATATTTAGATGTATATGGCAATTCTAATACTGAAGTACTGCAATCGGTCTATTTAAATTCATATTTTCAGGAAGGATTAGATAGCAATATAGATATTGCTGTTATTGAACGAGGAAAAGAATTTAATTTTAGTGAATTTGCCAAAAAGTACATTAAGATTGATGAGATTCCATTTGATTTTGTGAGAAGAAAGTTATCTATAGTAGTCGAAAATGATAATAATACTCATATGATAACAAAAGGTGCTGTTGAAGAAATATTGTCAATTTCTAACTTTATAAAAGAACCTTCTGGTGATATTTCCCCTATTACTAAACAAGTTAAAGATAATATTAGAAAAATGAGTAAATCATTAAATTCTGATGGCTTTAGAACTCTTGCTATTTGCGCAAAATACAATCTTAATAAAACCACATATTCTATAAAAGATGAACATGATATGGTTCTACTCGGTTTTATTGGTTTCTTGGATCCTCCAAAGAAAACTTCTAAAGAAGCAATAAAAAAATTAAATGATGCTGGTGTTAGAGTTATTGTTTTAACAGGAGACAATGCAGAAGTTACAAAATATATTTGTAAACAATTAAATTTGAATTCTAATAGAATTATTTTAGGTTCACAAATAGAAAATTCAACAGATTTCGCTGTAAAACGCTTGTTGAAGAAAACAAATATTTTTGCAAAACTATCTCCAATACAAAAGGCAAGATTGGTTAGGCTCCTAAGAGAATCTGGAAACACTGTTGGATATATTGGTGATGGGATTAATGATGGTCCATCACTTAATAATTCAGATGTTGGCATATCTGTCGATACAGGAACAGATATTGCGAGAGAATCAGCTGATATAATTTTATTAGAAAAAGACCTAAATGTCCTTTTAAATGGTGTACAAGAAGGTAGAAAGACATTTACTAATTTAATGAAATATATAAAAATGGCAACTAGCTTTAATTTTGGAGAAGTTTTTTCTGTAATCATAGCAAGTATTCTACTCCCTTTCTTACCTATCACTCCTATTCAGCTTTTAGTACAAAGTTTATTGTATGATTTTGGACAATTAACATTACCTTATGACAATGTTGATAATGAATATTTGGATAAGCCTCAAGTATGGAGTATGAAGAGTTTAAAGCAATTTATGTTATTTATGGGTCCTTTAAGTTCTATGTTTGATATGATTGTCTTTGCGTCTATATGGTTTATCTTTGGAATTCGTGAAGCTTCCATATTCCAAACCATTTGGTTTTCTTATGGAGTTGTTTCAAACTTAGTTGGAATGCATATTATCAGGACACCTAAATTACCATTTATTAAAAGCAATGCCTCTAAAATGGTTTACTACTCCTCTATTGCTCTTAGCATTATTGCAATTGTTGTACCTTTTAGTTTTATTGGCAAAATAATTGGTCTTGTTCCTCTAAAATTAAAATATTTAGCAATCATAATAGGCGTTCCTCTTCTTTATTGTGTTGTTGCACTATTTGCGAAGAAAAAATATATAGACAAATACAATGAATGGATTTAATTACTCGCATTTTAGTGATAAATATGTTATAATAGATATAGATATTATTTGGAGGGATAACCTTGTTAGAAGAAAATTTTAAATTTGAACTAGAAAATCTAAAGAAAGACTTTGAAATTGAAAGCATACACATAACAAATGATGATGTATATTTATTAAGAAGATATGCGAATAAGGAAATTACATTTAACGAATTAGTAGATATAGTAAAACAATCTAATCTATAAGGAGAACGAATATGGTAGATGATTTATATGAAGCAAGAAATTCTATATATTGTTATAAAGGTACTAATGTTCTAATAAACAACTTTAATGTTACCGATGCAGATAAATTATCCAATATTGAAAGGCCTTTAGTATTAGCAAAATTGTTTGATTTAAGGCAAAACAATGATATTGGTAATTTCGATTTAGAACACTTTTTAAAAATACATGAGTATCTATTTAGTGCTATTTACCCTTTTGCAGGTTCTATACGAACAGAAAATATTGCAAAAGATAATTTTAGATTTGCAGAATGGGAATTTATTGAAGGTGAACTTAATAGAATTTTAAACCAATTAAAGGAAGAAAATTATTTGAATGGTTTAAATAAACAAGATTTGGCAAATAGGTTGTCTTATTACATGGCTGAACTAAATGTCCTACACCCTTTCAGAGATGGTAATGGAAGAACTATTAGAGAATTTTGTAGACAGTTAGCTTATAAAAACGGATTTATATTAAACTTATCAAAAATAGATGCAAAAGAAATGTTTGATGCAAGTGTACAATCGGTTATAGATCCATCTTATTTAGAAAAATTATTATTAATATGTTTAGAAGAGCTTGATTAGAGCTCTTCTTTTTATGTTCTCTTTCTTTTTTGATTATGATATACCACTTCACTTGTTAATGTATTTGGTGATATCTTGCTCAAAATATGCATTATTTTTGTCATGGTGCCAGGAATTATTAATATTTTCCCTTTCAATGTCTTTTTTATTGTATATTTGGCAACATATTCGCTACTAAGTGGTTTTAAACTAAAATGTACTCCTGCAACTTCATTAAATTCTGTTGCAACTGGTCCTGGGCATAATACACTAACTCTTACTTTTGATTTATCCTTTTTTAACTCTTTATTTATTGCTTCTGTTAATCTAAGTACATATGACTTTGATGCATAATATGCTGCCATTAATGGACCTGGTGAATATGCAGCAATTGAAGCAACATTTAATATTGTTCCTCTATTTCTTTTTTTCATATCTTTAAGAAATAATTTTGTCAGTACGTCAACTGCAGTTATATTTGTGTTAATTAATTTAACTTCTTTTTCTAAATCTACCTCATCAAATCTACCAAATATGCCGAAATCCAGCATTATTTATTAATAAATCTATATTCTCATCTTTTACTTTCTCGTGTAGTTCGATGCAGTTTTTATATTCACTCAAATCCATAGAAATCACTTCTACGTTGGTTTTTAGTTCATTTTTAAGACTTATTAATCTATCCTCTCTTTGAGCCACTATAATTAGTTCGTATCCTAACTTACTTAAATATCTTGCCATATCACGTCCAATTCCTGATGATGCACCGTGTAACTAACGCTTTCATATGCTATAACCTCCTATTATTTATATTATTGAACAATTTTACTGAAATAATTATATCATAAATCATAATAAGTACAATAAAAAGGTTACTATTTTACTAGTAACCTTTTTTATTATTTTATTTATTAATCTCTTTCTGCTTCGTCTTCTTCATGTTCTTCTTGTTCTGCTGCTTCACGTGCTGCATCTTCTTGTTCTAATTCAGTAACAGCTTGTGCCATTTTTTCATCCATTGCTTGGTCTAACATTTCTCTAACTACTTCGAATTTTAAGCTATCTTTGAATTGACTTGGAGCTTCTTCTCTATCAGAACCTTCTCCATGTTCTCCTTCAGCTGGTGCTCCTTCTTCGTGTCCTTCAAATATTCCAGCTTCTTCTAATCTTTTTTGTTTTCTTCTTTCGAAGAATAATTTTGCTCTTTTTATTAATTGCCACCATTTTGGTTTGCTTCCTGGATCTCCTCCTGCACCTTCGTCATCTCCTCTTTCAGGAGATTCCTCTTCTTTTATATGTGCTGCTGCTCTTGTTAATTTAGCGTCTTTTTCAACACCTGCTATTTGTTGATTTAATGTTTCAGCAACATTTATCATATCACCTTTTTTAGTTTTGCTATGAACAATTTCACCATTTATTATATCATCAATATCTTGTGCTGTTATTTGTGGATTTTTTGACTGCATAAAGCTTACTAATGATGTTTTTTTAGATGAAATTTCTTGTTTCTTAGTCTCTAATTCTGTTCTTTCTGCTGGTGTTGGTACATCTTTTGGATCTGTTGGAACTTTTGCTTGAGCTTCTGCTCTTTCTTTATTTAATGCATTTAGTTGTTTTGTTCCTGATTCTTTTGATCCCCCAATTTGATCATAATGTTTTTTAATATCAGCTTTTAGCAATCTTTGTTTGTTTGGATCTGTTTCAGATGCTAATAAACTTTCTAAATTTCCTGCCTCATCAATATGATATTGAATTTCAGTTGCTCTTTTATCAATATTTTCAACTCTTTTAGCTGCTTTATCATATTTAGAAATTTTTTCTTCTAATGCTTTTACTTCTTCTGAAGCTTTAATAATTCCAGCAAGTTGTTTTTCTTGGTTAGGATTATCTTTTAATATATCTCTAACTGATTCTAATTTCTCTTTTTTCTCATCTAGTTTTGTTAGTTTTTCTTCAGCATCTTTTGCTTTTCTTTCTGTTCTAACTTTAACTAATGAATCGATATATTCTTTCATTCCTGGAATTTCTTTTAATTCTTCTAATTTTTCATTTACCATTTTTTGACGGTTTTCTAAAATTGCTTTTATATCAATTAGTTCATCTTGTACTTTTTTTAATTCCTCTTTTTTAGGTTTAATTATAGTATTTTTTATATTGTCAGCTTCTGCTTTTTTACCTTTTTTTTCTAGGTTTTTAGCTTGTCTTGTTGCATTTTCAATTGCATTTGTAAGTTTTGTTATTTGGTCTTGTTTTGTTTGAAGTTCTGCTTTTTTTCCTTCTAATACTTGTTTTGCTCTAAGGTAAGCCTCATTACCTTTTTTTAATTTTTTCTCAATTTCGTTTTCGTTTGGTTCGCTCATTTTTTACCCCTTTCTAATTTAAAAAAATTTTTAATTAGCTATTTAGTACTCTATCACATTCTGCTATCATTGCATCTGTTTGTGATATTAAGTCATCAATTTCTACCTTTATTTCTACTAGTTCCTCAACTGATAAACCAGCTAAGTCTTCTTGTGATATGTCTAATTTTTCATTTTCCATAATTTACCTCCTAATTTTTCTCATAAGTTCAACTATTATCATTTTAGCACATATTAAAGTAAAATGCAAATATTTCAAGTATTTTTTTAACTTTTTTGACATTTTATGTTAATTTTTGTTGTTTCTTTATTGATTTTACATAAAATTATGATATAATGCATTCATGCTTTTTTGCTAAATTTTCATTATATTAAATGAAAATGTGTAAAAATGCAAATACGTTTTGATTCAGACTTGCTCTGTTTCAAGGAAGGAGTGTTGTTAAGAACAAATTTAGTAATGGTAAAAAATAAATAGAAAAGGATGTGATTATCTAGGCTACAAATTTTGGAAGTATAGGCAATTTGGAAGTTGCCCTAGAGGGTGACTTTTTTTAGAAAGGTTGTTTTTAATGAGCGAAAATAATTCTTCGGACAATGGAAGACTTGTCATCTATGACCTAATTGACTTTCAGCGGAGAGTCACCTTTGTGGATAGCGAAGTCCGTAAAACAATTTCACACTTTGTTTCCACTCTTTTTGACATTTCGGCATATTCGTACGATCCCGTTTCGGAGATGTTAAAGTTTCTGTATGGCGCCAGTGTCGAGCTGTCTATCCAGTATGATCCTACAATCAACCCTGTGACGGTTTACGCCGGCGATGTCGTTGTCTGTAACTTTGGCAAGCATGTTGATGGCGAGGTTTCTGGTCATCATGTCAACGCACTGGTGTGCGATGTCTGTGATAACGGATTGGTTTACCTTATCCCCATCACAAAGCAGCTCATCACTGGTGATGTTCGGCGATATATGCCCATCGTTGCCAATCGTGATGTATTCTACAACGCCGACACCCACTACAAGAGCGGAACACTTTTGCTCCAAATGGGCAAATACTTTCGTGTTGAGCGAATTCGCAAAGTCGTTGGTACAGTACCACCGGAATTTTACACTGATGTGGTTCATCGCCTGCATAAGGCTTTGGATTTTCTGAATGAGTTTCCCGAGATTGAGAATCCCGCAACTTTCCCTGAGGAAGAACTTCACCCAACACCCGTTCTGGAATCGCCTGTTCAAGAAGACCTCTCGTTGGGGGCTCAAATGTCTTCCAATGGTTCGTCTCCCGGCACAGAGCATGAAGCTCCTCCAGTGCCTCCCAAAAATGTCGCCAAAAAAAAGGCGTCTTCTTCGACAAGAAAACCGAGCTATGAGACGTTTCTCACCAACTATCTCAAGTCTCAACTGGACTATGTTGACAACAGCTCTCCAGCCCTTCAAACTGCAAAAGATTTTTTGGAGCTGATCCATTTTAAGGATGAGCTTGGCCTTATCGAGGACGCCCTTGCTGGAGCTTGTCAGCTCAATCGCATCACTTATCAATCTGTGGTAAAGTATCTGCGGTCTCTCTATCCTCTCACCGAAACGCACATCAAAGAAGTCATCGTTGACTATTACAGGAGCTGGCTTGAGAACAACCCCCAGATTACTGAGCAGTATCCGAACACCTCCATCACCACGTTGCTGACCGTGTTTGCCAAGAAATACAACGGCATCAGCAAATAGTATATGTGTTCAAAATACTGTAACAAACCTTTGCATCAAGAAGTATAATAACACAAACCACAAAACTAACTAAACTTAGCAAAATACCCTTAAAATATTTGCAACCCCTGTAGTGACAATGTCACTGCAGGGGTTTTCCTATTACTTACATTTTTATATGTATATTTATTTTCTTAATATTGGTTCATTTATTGTTCATATTTTATAATCTCATACTTAAGGGAGCGCTGTCGCTCCCTTTTTACAATTTATATTTTATCTAAATTTTAGCGTGTTGTAAATTGTCTTCTTTGAGATAGTTTTTCATGCACGCTGTTTAGCGCTTCTCCAAATCTTTGAAAGTGTACAATTTCTCTTTGTCTTAAAAATCTTAATGGGTCTATTACGTCTGGATCATCTTTACATAGGTCGATTAGTTTTTCGTAAGTTGCTCGTGCTTTTTGTTCTGCAGCAAGGTCTTCTTGTAAATTAGCTATTGGATCTCCTTTACATGCAATATATGCCGCTGTAAATGGAGTACCTCCTGCTGATTGTGGATATACGTCTACACCTCTATCTGTATAATATGCTCCTAATCCCGCTTTTTCTAATTCTGCTGCACTCACTCCTTTTGTTAATTGGTGAACTATAGTTCCAACCATTTCTAAGTGAGCTAACTCGTATGTTCCATATTGTTATCATTTAAAATTATTGCCACTAGCTTTCTTCTTTGGCAATTTTATACATATTATTTGATTGTCTTTTATAATATTGTACTCTTATTTAATCAGTCCACCTGAACAATGAAGATTGTATATCAACTTATCACCCTTATGTACCTGCTCGATTCCATTAAAATCTTCTATGGTGCCAATTGTATTAAATGTATAAATATATCCATTATTTTCAAACCTTTTTAATCCTCTAACTGGAATTGTATTTTCTTCCTCTCCAACTCTCATTAATGCAGGTCTTAAGGCTTTATCCATAGCTTCTTCACCGAGTGAATCATCAAGAGTTACACCATGATAATTCATCCCCCATACAGGAATATTATCCACATATACAATTTCTTCTCCAATAAATTGAATTCCACCAAAATATGTATCGTGATAAGTCATGTTACCCTTTTTATATTCATAATCTTTTGAGGCTGTTCTTGTTGAATTTACTACATTACTACTCGTTTCATCTGCATAAGTAGCCTTTTTTGCTTCAATTAGAAACTTTATTATTTTATCATCCATCTTCTTTTCCCCTTTGAATTAGATTCTTCATTCTATATAGCAAGTAATAAATAAATCGTATTTTTTAGATTGTTTATTGAATATTATCAAACGTTCGTTCTTTTGTCAATTCAAATTCAAGATTTTTACAAAAAAGTATTGTTTGCAATATATTAATTGTGCTTCCTTGGCAATTTGGGATGAATTATTAACGTCATGTTTGAGCCTTTTTCCTTTTCATATTCTATTCTTTTTACTATTGCTCTCAGAAATCTATTTTTTTCTGCAAAACTTTCTAATTTATAATACAACTCCATTATATTTAAATTTTTATTCTCGTCTTCTTCACCACTTTTTTGTGTTTCTATATTAGTTTCCTCAAAATTTGACTCTAAATTATTTTCTGTTTTCTTATCAGCTTCATCTATTGATTTGTTGAATGTTTTATTGTTATCATTTTTGTTGTCTTTCTGTGTGTATTGGCTTGTTTTGTCATTTTTTATATCTGATTTCTCATCTTTTTTGTGTTTAATTTCTATGTTGTCTTTTGTTCTTATTTTATTTTCTTTTTTTGTTGTTTTTACTGTATCATCATACATTCTAGTATAATTGTCACATTTGTCTTCTTGTGAACTTTTAGTTGTTTTGTCATTTTTTGTATCATAATTTATAGATTTTTTGTGTTTCAATTTTGTATTACTTTCTAAACTTACAACATTTTTGTTTTTAACTCTATTTGTTGTATTATCAAGTATTTTTGTGTCGTCGTTTTTGTTGTCTTGTTGTATATTTTTTGTTATTTCATCTTTCAGTATTGAAATTTTATTCGTAGTTATTGCATATCTTTCTTTGTATATTATTTTGTCGTATGTTCCATCTTCGTAGCTTTCTATTATTAGTCTCAATCTGTTCTTTTCTTTATCTATAGCTCTGTATAGCATTTTTATTTTATCTATATTTTGTTGTCTTTTGTTCAACTTGCTTTTTTGTATTAGTTTTTCGCCATTTGTTTTGTATTCGCTAAACCAGTATTTTAGTGCATTTACTATTATTTTCTCTACTATCTTTAGCTTTGAACTTACATTGTTGCAGTTTTGGTGTATGCATTGTATTACATCTTCGTATCCTGTCTTATTGTATGGTCTTCTTTGCATATATGAACCGCATTTTTTGCACACTAAGATATGTGCTAATGGATTTTTTATACTATTATGCTTTTGAATGGGTACCACTTTACTATTTATTTTTATCTGAGCTAAATTCCATATTGTTTCATCTACTATTTTTGTATGTATTCCATCTATTATTAATGGTTTATTATTTCTAGGTCTGCTTATACCAATTTCTTCTTCCTTTAAAAACTTTTTTTCTGCTCTATAATTCCATCTAATTTTTCCTATGTATACTGGATTTCTTACAATTTCTTTTATTGAGCTTGAAGACCACAATTCACCTTTTCTCGGTGTAATACCAAATGCGTTTAATTCACTTGCTATTTTGTTATATCCTAAGTCATCATTTACAAACATCTCAAATATTTTTTTGACTATAATACCTTCTTCTATATTTTCTACTAAAGTAAAACCTTTATCATTTTCTATTTTTACTCTATTATACCCATATGGCGGAATGCTCCCTACGTACTTTCCTTCTAAAATAGATGAACGTTTTCCTCTATTTAATCGTTTTTTTATAGTTTTTAACTCTTTACCAGAATTTGTAAGTTCATCTTCAAATGCTTCTTCATCTTTTTCATTAGATAAGTCATACACTTTGTCTGGAGTTATTACAAGAGTATTTGTATATTTAAAAATTTTTGCTATTCGTCCTTGGTCGATTTTGTCTCCTCTACTTAATCTTGAAATTTCTACAACCAATACTCCGCGATATTTGTTGTTTCTAACTTCTTTAATTAATGCTTGCATTTCTTTTCGCTCATTAATAGTTTCTCCACTTACAACTTCTTTATATATCTTAGTTACATTATATTTTTCTGTAATACATAAATTATTTAAAATTTTCATATGCCTATCTAAAGTATCTAACTTTTTATTGTATTTTTCTAGTTCAATATCACTTCTAGATTTTCTTAAGTAAATTGCATATTCCTCATTTATCATCATTTTCCATTTTACTTATAATATCTACTAGTATTTCTTCTAAATCTTTTGAGTTATTTTCCTCAATACTATCCTCTGCAAATCTAACTAAAACTCCATCAATTATTAATTCATTATCCTGCATATATACACCCCCTTATAGAGTGTATGCTTATATATTAAAAAATTGATAGTCAATTATTTTGACTATCAATTTAATTTTTATTTAATTATTATACTTTGTTCATCACTACCTATAAATGTTACATCATCATACAGTTTAAACATAACTCTGTATGTACCTGTTATTAAGTTCGGATTTAGTTTTAAAACAATCGCTTGATTATCCTGTGCCGTTTCGGTAAATAAATATTCATATTCTACATCTGTAGGTGTTAACGCCTCTTTAACATATCCTGATAAATCTACTGGATGATAAATTGTACTATATTCTGTCGAATAATCTCTTCTGTTTAAAGTAATGTATATCTTAGGATTTTTTAAGTTTCCAAAATATGTTACATTAAATCTTATTGCATTTGTACCATTTTGATTTATTCCAGTATCTTTGTCAATTAATATAGCTTTATCATCTGCTTCAACTTTTAATCCATATACTGAATTTATTAATTGAATATCTAAACTATCTGTTGCTATTGATGTTGAATAGTTTATACCATCAAATGAACCGAATGTTTCAAATACTAATGTATAATTCTTAGTCTCTAAGTTAGAATTTGTTGTATTAAATACTAAATTTTTATTAACATTTGCAACCGCATCTGAAAGTCTAACTCTGTAAGTACCATCTTGTCTTGCATAATATCTAACTCCACCACATTCTATAAAGAAACCAGTTAAGTCTACAGAACCTAATTGCTCGCTACCATCAAGAACCGATACTTTAACACCCATTTGGTCATCAAAGTTTCGTGTATCATATACAGTTTCCGCATTTACTGTTTGATATAAATATGTTGTATCTATATTTACATTAAATGATTCTCCGATATATGCATATGTTCTATTTGAACTTGCTTTAGCATTTTTGGTTGCTTCTTGGTCACTAAATACATTAAATAGCATTGGATATTGGTCTCTATTTACTGTTAGTGCCATAGAATTGTCTTCTGCATTTCTCAATTGAACTATCATGTTTTGATTATCTATAGTTCTACCTAATCGTGCATTGCCAAAGTCTACATGAAAAATAAATTCTTCATAGACGATATCTACACCTTCATCATAATAGGTTTCATCTGCACTATATTGTTCTTCTGTACTTCCCATTACTTTAAAATCTGTAAATTTAAATTCTTGTCTTCTATTTCTTTCATCATCAGGTGTTGTTATATAGTAATAGTATTTTACTTGGTCTTTAGATCTGTCAACCATTGTAATTTTTGTATCTGCTGGTAATACTGCAGATAACATTAGCCAATGTTCATATCCTTTAAAGTCATCTTTGTATTTTCCTTCTTCAACACTTTTTGAGTAATTACCCAAATATAATGAGTAGTATGCTGAAAATACACTATTACTTGTTATACTTGTATTTGTTGTTGGGAACATTGTGTATTTTTTACCTGGTGAAACTGTTCCTTCGTAATAATCATTTGCAAGTGAAGCTGTATTATTTGTAGATAAATCTAACATAATAAATACATTTTTCATAATAAGTTCTTGTTCACCTGGTGATTCTTCTGAATCTATTAAGTATGTTGCTTCTAATCTTATAGCAACACTTCCCAATAATTTATTTTCTGAAATATTCTTTGAATGTCCTAAATTTAATGTTAGTGCTGGTGTTGCATTAGAATTATCACTTTGATATTGTGTAGCTCCTTTATATGTTCCAAATTCAGTGTTTCCACTTCTTAAGAATTCTGTTGAACTTCTACTTGCCCATCCAACATTTCCTGCTGACATTGTTAATGCAAATACATTGTTTGCTATATTAGGGTCAGCTTCCAAGTTTGATATATCACTTTCTTCTTTAAATATAACACCATCTGCTAAATCTGATGTATCTATTGATACAACTTTCATTAACATATTTGCAGTATTTAACCCATCAAGGTTAATAGACACTGCTGATGTTGTATTATATTTTGTAGCAATTAACTCTGTACCTTCAAAGTAAATGTTCTCAGAATTATCTCCTACTATCCATTGGTAATACTCTCCAACTTCTGGTGTAGGAATTATATATTTTGTTATAACAGTTCCTTCTTCATCATAATTTGTGTAAAATCCATCAACCTCTATATTATGTGACTCATAATGTTTACCTTGTACAAACGAGTTTCTTATAAATTCATCTTCTATTTCAAGTACAGGTGTTGCATCGCCATGATTAACACTTGCAGCATACATACCAAAAGTTCTGCCTTCGTTTACTTTACCTCTGTACATACCAACAAATGTCATTCCATGAATTTCTCCATAGGTTCCTGCTTCTGTTGTTACTAATAAGTTTTTACCTTGTAACATATATATTCTGTTATCAACATTTCTATCTATTACACCTTCTGCTGTAATAGTTACTCTTGCAGAATTACCTTCTGCATCTTGGCTATATAATGATTCTAAAATATTTGCTCCACTATTTAAAAATAAAGTAGTATTATTTTTTATAACTAATTGTTTTATTCTGTTAAATGTATATAATGCATTTGAAATTTCATTTGTTCTATCTGTTGCTCCTGCAAGTGTTATTCTACAATTATCCAGAGTAACAACTGTAGCTCTTTGAATAGAAACATTTTCTTTAGATTGTGATGAAGCTCCATAATTTTTAATATTAATATATCCTTCACCTGTCATTGTTGCAGCATTTCCTGCTCCAAATATACTCTTACCTAGGTCAAATGTATATGTGCCATCATCATAACCTTCTCCATCTATATTTACATATGTATTTCCTATAACTGATTCGAATGTGAAGTCATAATCGTCAGAACCTGCTGTATTTGCTCTTCCTCCACCAAATACTGTTCCACCTATTTTTATGTTTCCTTTAATTAATCCTTCATGTTCAACAACATGCTCTCCTATATTCATATGTGTTACGCCATAAACTTGAGATGTGTTTGCTGCCCCATATACGTCTCCACCAATTTCTGCTCCCATAATATCAACCATAACTGTTGAATTATTTACATCACTACCTGTCATTGCAGCATTTCCACCACCAAATACATCTTTACCTATTGTAGTATTACCTTCAATTATTGTCGTGTTGTCTCCACCAACTGTTGCTGCAGCACCATTACCACCACCATACACACTACCTGTTATATGACAATTTGTAATTCTTAAGTTTGTGCTATTAACTGTTGGTGCAAAGTTACCACCACTATATATATTATCTGAATTAGAATTTGTTACTATTAATTCTGACTCTATTGTATTTCCACCAGCATTGTTACCACCAAATACCTCTCCGGCTGTTCCCGAGTTTATTGAAACATATGAACTTGCAACAGTACCTGTCATATTTGATCCACCATAAATATTGTCTGTACTAGCATTAGAAAAAGTAACACTTGTCATTGTTGCATCTGCTGAATTTCCTCCACCAAATACATTTGTATAGGTTCCACCTTCTATAACAACATTTGTTGCATCTGTAGCAGCTTCAAATCCACCACCGTATACACTACCAAATGTACCTGTTGTTATAAATACATTTGCTGTATTGGTTTTTCCACCTTCGTTATTACCACCATATAAGCTATCTACTGTACCAGATTCTACATATACATGGCTAGACGTAACTATACCATCTTGGTCAGATCCACCAAATAATTTGCCTACTTTTCCGCCTTGTAGATAAATTGCTCTTGTTACATCTGTAGAAGATGAATTTGATAATAAACTTGCTACTTTACCTCCACAAAATGCACTACCAACATCTGCTTTATCTTTAATGTATACATATACACCTGGTATATTTGCTGTAATATCTGCTTTGTTTCCTCCACCATATACACCATTCAAAATTGTACTTAAAGTTCCACCTATTGTTACATTAATTGCTCCTGATGTTACACCTTTAATATCGTTTCCACCAAATACCGTTCCATTCGGTGAATTTACACCATCTACATTTATAGTTGCACTTCCTGCAATATTTGCTGATATCTGGCTTGTTCCTTTTCCACCTGCAAAAATATTTCCACTAAGCGCTATTGTATTAGAGTTATCAGCTGAGCCTAAAATATTTACAAGAACATTACCTTTCATTGAGCCTTGTTCACTACCGCCATAAATGCTACCATGTGCTATAACACTACCTGTTACATCTGTTATAGTAATTATAGTATCTCCCGTTATAACTGTGTCTTGTCCATATCCCCCACCAAATAATACTGGATTATCGGATGTATTTGACTCTACTCCAAGACTTCCACCAGAAATATTAATTGTTGAAGTTGTAGATATTGTGCCTTTTGTATTTGAGCCACCATATATAGTACCTTTAACAGCTCCTGCACTCATGTTTATATTTGTTGAACCATAAATATTAGTTTGGTATGAACCTCCATAAACATTTCCATCTATTGTACCACCTAAAATATCAATTTTAGCTGTTGCTGTTGTTTTGTTTCTATCTCCAACTATACCATAGTTTCCACCGCCATATACACTGTTTAATATATGTGCATTATCTGCAATTATTATATGTGCATTATCAACTTGTCCAGAGTTTGGTGCCTCACTATTTCCATTTCCTGCGCCAAATACAGAACCTGCTGAAACTCCATAAAGTGTTTGTCCTAAAGTATCAGATGTTCCTACTTTTGCATTACCACCTACATATACTAAAGTTTCACCATTTGCAATTTTACCACTTTGCTCTTGATCACCTTCATATGAAGCTTCTCCATTTGAACCACCACTAATACTATATCTAATAGTTCCACCTGTAATTTGTAATATTCTTGAACCATATGTTGTAGATTTACCAGCTCCACCAACTATATTATAAATTTCTCCACCTTTTACATATAATTTTGTATAAATATCTGTTAAACCTGAATATACTTTTAATCCACAATTAATATTGGCAATTTTTCCACCTTCTACTATCATATATCTATCACTTATATCATGTGTTGTGGAAGATGCGAGGTCTCCATATCCACCTATATATATACCAGCAGTATATTTTTGATCTTCATTTCCATTGTCAAAATAATCTACTCCAAATTTTCCACTTTTTACATTAATTAAATATGCCATTTTTCTTTTATCTGGTTGTCCATTTAAGCCTAATCCAGAAGTAATTGTAGTTCTGTAATATACAGATAAATTATCATTATTATTTAAGACTCTATCTACATCGCTACCTAATGTTAGATATACTGTTCCATAATAATTATTTGTTTTTCCATTTTCATTTCCTTTTCCATTTCCACGTGCATGCCATCCTAATATTGTTGAATATCTTCCAGATTCTACTACTAATTTATACTCATTATTACTATCTGATGCGCTTCCAACGTTGTTATTACTTGTAGGTTCAAATCCTCCAATCACACCACTGGCTACTGCGTCATCATATCCACCTGAAACAGTTCTTATCCCTCTACCAATTCTTAAATTATGTGTTCTTCCAAAAATCCTTGGAAAATTTTCATATACAGTTGTTCCATCTGAAGCTGACGATACATATCCTCCAGATACATTAATCTTTAAATATTCTAATTGTAAATCTGCATATGCTATAATATCTTGATATGCATTTTGTGTTAAATCCATTATTGCTTGTTCTCTATAATCTGTATGATTATATAAACTTGTTATCGTCACAGCAACGTTGTTAAGTATACTTTGGCTATATGATGTATTATCTCCTAAAATTCCTTTTTCTCTTTTATTTTCTTCGTGTTCATTTTCAATTGTGTATTGTACAAAATAAATTTTTGTTCCTGAACTTGATGCAGTCCAATTGCCACTATATTTTACATAACGATTTCCGTCACGAAGTTTTTCATCCACAAACTCCCAGTTATAAGGATCTCCTAAACGTAAATTGTTTCCACTTCTTCTTAGATGTACACCACTACCAACATTTTTTAAAGTATACCCTCCACTACTTGCTTTAATTTCCCATAATGCTGTATCTGGTGGTTTTATATTATCTGTTAATGTTGTATCCATTATAGCCGTTCCTGCTGTATCTGTGCATAATACATTTGCTCCAGTTCCAGGTTCTGTAGCAATCATATAAATTCCTTCTGTAATATCTTCTGTTGGATAATATGTTACATCTCCAAATACACCACTTTCATATGTTATTGGTGTTGAATAGTTTGGTGATGTTTCACTGTTACCTGTTAGTACTATTATATTCTTTTCTCTATTCGATATTTCTTTTGTATTTTCTTTTACGTATTCAAACGCTTTCCCCCACGATCCAAACGGTTTTTCTGGTGTTAATCCATCATTTACATTGTCATTTCCTGTTTCTGGATTTAGGTATACAACTGTAGCTGTTGCCCAATTTGTGTATATATTTATTGTCATACTAGACGAACCTGTTATAGATAATGTTTGAGTTTTTGTTTTTGAATCTGTTGTAATTGAGCCTGAAGATGTTGTCCAACCTCCAAATCCATATCCTGTTGGTCTATCTATAAATGGATTATCTATTAATTCTATTGAAATATTTCCATTTATGATAGGAACTGTTTTATGATATGATATTACATTATATTTTTCTTCTAATGAAACAAATCCAACTCTATCTGGATCTGTTTCTCCACTTTTGTATCCATGATAGTTTATTATAACATCTGCAAAGTTTACATATGTTTCGCTATTTACTCCGCTTATATCATCTGTATAATTTTTACCATTCCAGTATGCTTTATCTGATGCTGAATCGTCTATCGTTAATATGCTTTCGCTAAGTATTGCATATGCTTGTGCTGTTCCTTCTGTATCTTCTATTGCAAATACGGAGAAACCATTTGTTCTAAATACAATTGACGAATCTTCTGAATATGAGTCCATTTCTTTTACTTGATTGTTTTCGTTAATATGCCATACATTTCCGTCATCAGTATCATGTTGTTCTACAGATACATTTTTTATTTTTACATCTACATATTCTCCAAACTCATATGGTTCATATATATCATCATTTGCACGAATTTTTATATCTAATGCTGCTGAAATTACTATCGGCTCTCCTGTTTTATTTCTTATTAATTCCTCTGTTGATTCTACATCTACACCAGATAATTCTGTTTCAGAATTTTTAGGTAGATACCCAGAAATCGTTACCTCATATTGATTTGCTGATCCTGATATTATTTGATTATATAAAACTCTTCCATCTACATTTTTTGTATCATATGTAGCTGAGTAGTATATTGTTCCATTTGTTACTTGTTCATCTGTTAAATATATTTTTTCGTTCGGTATGATATCATCGTTATAATGGTCTATTCTATAATTTTCTATATATTCTGGGAGTACAATACAAAAGGCTGATTCTCCTTCTTCTTGTATAGCTTCTAAAGCAAGTGTTATATCCGAATCTTCTAAATATACGGCATCTGTAATTACAACATCAATATTTGTGGTTACACGTGCTTTAGAAAAGTTAGATAGCTTATATATTAGCACTATTATTGCTGTTAACATTAATAGTAAAGATATGTTTAAAATTCTTCTTTTAAATTTTTTACTATACTTCTTCGACATTGCTTGTCTCCTCCGTACTTTTTATTTTTATTTTTTGTGAATTACTAACATCTTTTTCTACAATTGTATTTATTCTTGTTTGGTGTCCTGTATTTAAGCTTTGTATTTTTGCTGTTGTAGTTTCTATAATTTCATTTTCTTCATTATAAAGTTCTATTATAATATCATGATTAACTAGTTTTTCTCCATTATTTTTTATATCTAAACTAATAATGGTTTTATGTGAATTCTCATCATACGTCGTTTTTGCTTTTATTAAAACTAATGTGGATTCTCCTATAGGTTCTATTTGTAAGTCATTTTGCTTTACAGAAAGTCCTGTATCTTGTTCTATAATATTTGATTCGTTTTTTTTACTTTTATTTCTTGATATTATTGCTGAAATTCCTAAAATCAAAATAATCAAAAATATAATTGTTCTTCTTTTGTTTCTACCTGCTCTTCTGCCTTTTCTTGAGTATTTTTTGTATGGTTGATTGTTCTTTGCCAACTGTTTCCCTCCAATTATTTTTTTGACATAATACTCTATATTTTGTAGTATATCATATTAAATACGATTTTTCTATAAATTAATATTACGTTTCAATTACTTTTATATTGCAGTTTTATTACATTTTAAAATTGCATTGTTTTTTGTATTTTTTATATTGAAAATAATTTTTTTTTATATTATAATTTTTTTAATGAATTTTCATTTTAAGAGGAGAAGATTATGATTATTTATACAGTTTTAAAAGATAGTAATGAAACTAATTATAAGAAAATTGTTGATGATGAAATAATTATGCTTGGAAAATATTTATCATCTCAACGTGAAATTAAAAAATCAATCGCATCTTATAAGAAAAAAATATCTAAAATAGATAATTCTGCTCAAAAGCAAACTCTTTTATCACTTTTAGATACAGCCTCTTTACAAATTGAAATGGTTACAGAAGATTTAAATACACTAAACACTATTTTAATTGAGTCACCTGAGTTAACGAAAAAAGATGTTGATGAATATAATCGTTTATTAAAAAATGTAGAAAAAAATATTACGCTTGTAAATGATATGTTTCAAAGAGTTGTAACTTCTTGGGAATCAATTGCAGGCTCTTCTGTTGAGTCTGAAGAAGATTCTTCTGCTAAGACTGTTTCTGGAACAAAAAATACTGTCAATAAATCAAATACAGTTACGGAAGATGTTAAAGATACTACTGCAAAAGTTACTGCTCCATCAGAAAAAGCTAAATCAAAATCTACAAAAACTAAAACAACAACTACTACATCATCAAATAAAAGATTAGAAGTAATGCAAAAAGAAATGGCAAAAGTTGCTAAAGCAGAAAAACTTGCTAAAGAAAAAGAGCAAAAAGAAATAGCTAAAGCAAAAAAGCTTGCCAAAGAAGAAAAAGAAAGATTAGAGAAAGAAAAATTAGAAAAAGAACGTTTAGAACAAGAACGTCTTCAAAAAGAAAGATTAGAACAGGAAAGATTAGAAAGAGAAAAAATAGCTGAAGAAGCAAAGAAAAATATAGAAGCTAAACTAAAAGCTGCTCTCGTTCCTGTTATAGATGATGAACCAGAGCCAGAAACTCTTATTCAAGAGTTTAATGAACCTGAAGTAACAGTAGTTGAACCAGTAAAAGAAGTTGCAAAAACAGTTACTCCTACTACTCCACAATCTTCAACTGTAACTAGATTAAACCCTGAAACAATTGGTACAACTGAAAATTTAAAGAAACAAATTATGGCTTCTAAATTTATAGCTATGTCTCAAAATAGCTATCCTGAAAATATTAAGCCAGTATCTACAGATACACCATCTTCTGATTTAATATGTAATTTTCCAAAATCTGAAGATGATATACTTTCTATAACAACTGTGCAAAATGAATATTCTGTTTCTTTTAATAAAAGCGATGTTACAGTTTCTATAGAAAAAGAAAAATTTAATATTACTTTAAAAACTATTGGTGTGCAATTTTCTAATGGAAATAAGGTATTATCTATATCTCGTGCTCCACTTGGATACTTTCTATCAACAAATTTAATTATGGATTTACCTGATTATTTAAATGTTGCAAAAGTAGATATAAAAAATAAATTTGTAAACCTTAATTTATTAAACCCTGAATTGTATATTTCTGTTAATAATAGTCAATTAACATTTTCTCAAAATCCTACAGCAACTACAGAAGTACAGCAAACAGTTATACCTACAACACCAACTGCTACTTTACCACAAGCTTCAACACCTATTACATTAATAAAAACTTCAAAACAACCCGAGAAAGAAAATGTTCCTACACCTACTCCTGTACAAGAAGAAGTAGTATTGCCTGAATCTGCTGATACATTTGTAAATGATAATGAGGAACCATTTGATCCAAAGGGAAATTTATTAAGAGATAATAATACTTTAATAATATCTGAAGATGATGACCATATTGTATTACCCTATAAATTATCTGATGCAGAAAAAGCATTTAAAACTTCTAAGAAAAAATATTATTCTGTAGAGGACTTTATAGAAAACGAATATATTTTACCAATGAGTGCTTTTAGAAATCCAATAACTTCACGTTTTAGAGAAGCATTTCAATTAATGAAGAAAAAGGAAAATGGTAATTTTAAGGAAGCTATAGATTTAGGTTTTGAACTTATGTTCCAATTCGATTTAAATCCTGCTATTATAGCGGCTTGTAAAAATCTTGAAGAGTTAGATATTTATCTTGATTGTTTAGATGATAATGAAGTGGACAAGTTTGATTGCTTTAATATTGAATACAGAACTCCACCTTCAACAAAGAAAAAGAAAAAATAGATAAAAGTTGTAAAACTTTTATCTATTTTTTTTATCGTATTCTTCTCTTACTTTTGTTCTATGTTCTTTCTTTTTGTTTAATTTGTTATTCGAAAAATATATTGCTAATACTAATAGAATTGCAATAGCAATAGCCGATTTTGTTTGTAATAGCATTGCTATATACCCTACTTTTGGTATATTTTTTACACATACTCCTTCAATCTCATCAAATGTTACTCTTTTGCTATCTATAGTATTATTGGCATCACCTTTGGTTACATATAATTTCCCTTCTATACTTGGAATTATTTCGATTATTCTGTGTGTTATTGTTTCTCCTTCTGTTGTAAATGATATTATGTCTCCCTCTTTTAATTTAGACTCTTCGACTGTTTTGATTATTACAATATCATATACATGAATGTTTGGTTCCATACTACCTGATATAATGCAAAAGGTTTTATATCCAAATATCCCTGTTGTTTTACCATTTGATGTTCGAGATTGTATTAATAGTATTGTTTCTGAAATTAGTATTAATATTAAAAATATGTATAATAAACTTATACATATTTTTTTTATTATTTTTAATTTTCCTCCGTATTTTAGTATATGGGTCGTCCATTGTTTTCCTTTCGATTAAAAAACTAGTCTTGTATTTCTATTTTATCTAATAATTTATTGGCTTTTAATAGATAATCCATATCTTCTAATATTACGCCACTTTTTTCTAGATAATATCCATTTTTTATTACTTTTACCATACCTTCTAGTTTTTCTATATTGTCTTCCTCAAAATCTTCTTTATTTATATTTATATTAAATAGTTTGTACTTATCTTTTATCATTATTGTTACACTTCTCTCATCTGTTATAGTAATACTATCTAATACCGTTATATTCGTACCTGTTATAAATTTTCTAAGTTCAACTATTTTACTGTTTATCTCGTTTTCTGGTATGTCTTTAAATTCACTTATAATTGTTTCTACAAGGAATGTATAATATCCACTTACAAGATATAACGCATCATAAATAGTTGAGTTTGATGTTAATTCTGTTGAAATCTTTTCTTTTACTTTATCTATATCTATTTTTCTGTATAGATTACGTATGTCTAATATTTTTGTATTTATTTCTGTTGCAAGGTTCTTTATATCTTCTTCGCTATTTTTTACAAATAGCCCACCTTTAATAGCTTTTTCGTATTTTTTGTTTAGTTTAAATAATAACGCTTCTTCTCTTTGAATATCTTTCTTTTCTGTTTCGTATATATTTTTGTATTCCTCTTTATTTTGATATATTTTCATAATTCTATCTAAAATAAATTTAAATGACATATATTTTTGATATTCATCTAATGATTTAGATAGTTTTAAAATATTTTCTGTTATTTCTGTTAATTGTCTTTCTGAATATTCTTCCATAGGTCTTGTTAGTAGACTTGCATATTGTTTTTCTACATTTTTTTGTTGTAGTTCGTTAACATCTAGTTCTTTGTTAACAAATTTATCTACCATATTCTTTTTATCTATTAATTCTAATTCTTTTAATTCTTCTATTAATGATGAATATTTTTTTAAGAAGTTACTTTCAGTTAATCCTAAGTCGTTTATTCTTCTCTTATCTTCTGATTCATAATACTTATCTATTGTTTTTTTGTTTTTTAAATATAAATATCTTATATTTAATTCTATATGTATAATTAAATCTGAACAATCCCAATATATTTTTTCGAATGCGTCTTTTATTTCTGCTGTGTTTACATTTCCGCTTTTATATGCTACTAGGAACTTTTCCATATATTTATATACAAATGGGCTATAATTAAAGTCTTCTGGTGTTAATATTACTCCTGCTCTCTCAAATGCATCTATACATCCAGCTATATCGTTGTTAATTTGCTCTAGACTTTTTTTATAGAAGGTACGTAATCTAAATATGTTTTCATCTATTTTCATTTTTTCGTATGATGTTCTTACTTCGAAAAAGAAATCTAGTTTTTCAAGTTTAGCTATTCTATCTTTTAATTCTTGAATTTTAGTATTTTGTGTTACAGAGTTTATTCTATTAACACGTCTTCTAATTTCCATAACTACATCATCTTGGTATGATTTATAGTTAGTGCGTATTTCTTCTACTTTTGTTGTAAATGCCTCTACATTTTTTTTGTTGTTACGTGGCATTACTGATAAAATTTCTTTATCTATTTGTATTTTATTTTTTAAAATATCTCTTGAATCTCCCATTATTTCTTTTTCACCTCTTCTAATTCAGTATTTAAAAAATCTAAGAATTCTTGTAACTCATCATATAGTTCTAATACATCATCACCACTAATTTTGTTTAGATTAATTTCTTCTATAATCATATTTATCCCTTTCTTTCGCATATATTTTATATGACTATTATATTAGAAAAACACTTTTCTGTCTATATATTTTATAATATATTTTTACTTTTTTATGATAAAAGACATTGTTATTTACAATGTCTTTTATCTTTTATATAATTAACTCTAATTAACTATTAGTCACCTGTTCCAGGTTCTGTATCTCTTGCAGGTTTTGTCATGTTTAATACTACATTTAAATTTTGTCCTTGTGATGCTACGTCAACACAATCTGGATCTTGCCCTTCTAACCAAATGTATACTCTTGCTTTTGTTATTTTATTTCCAGCTAAAGTTACAGCTGCTCCATTTATATCTGTCATTGCTAAAGCAGTATTTGTAATTTTTCCTGCTGTTTTCATTGTTTTTGTTGGTTCGAAATTATCAGCTTCACCACCAGCAGTTGTAACATCTGTTACTGATTTTGCATTTATAGCTTTTACTATTTGAGTTGGTGTTCCACCTATATCTTCTTCTGTTGTTTCAATACCTTGTAATGCTAATGTTGTAAATGAATCTGCTAATTCTTCATTTAATTTTTCTATTCTATCATCGTTATCTACTATCATTTGAATATGTTTACCAGCATTTGGTTCCCAAATAACTGAAACTGGTGATCCTGCTTGTAAACCACGAATATTCTCTGGTGCTGTAGTATAATCTGCTGTGTTAGAATAAATTAATAATCCAATCCTTGCACTATACATTAAACCTGTTATAGCGTCACCTGTTGTAGCATCTGTCATACCATTTTTAATTTCTTCTACTAAAGATCCTATATTTAATTGTAATGGATCTGATTCACCACTTGATGAATTTTTAAAATATAAATCAAATGCTATCATTCCTGATTCATTTTCGCTAGCATTTGTTAAATATGTTCCATCTCCACTAACATCTCCAGCATAAAATACGAAATCTCCTGCATCTTCTTGACCTGTTGTTGATACTGGATTTAAAGTCTCTGGCCAATTATGATTATTTTTTGTTCCTAATGCATCTAATTTTTCCTTGCTAATATCTATTGTATTAGACCATTTTTCTGCATCTAATGAAATTTGTAAACCTTCAGCTGCTGCTACTTTTGCTTTTAAACCTGTGATGCTAACTTCTTTGTTAGATGAAAACCATGCGTATGTTGAGAAAATTAATAACATGGCTGTCAATACTAACATCATTAATAATGAGTTTAATCTTTTTTTACTATTTCTACCTCTTCTACTCATTTTTCATTTCTCCTTTTCTTTTTTTAATCTTGTGCAATATGTTGTTCCATGATTTCCATATGCATTTTCATCTCGCCACCAATGAGATCATCAATGCAATCTGGATCATCACCTTCAATCCATATTACAATAGTACACTTATCTACCTCCCCTGATTCAATACCAAGTCTATTTTCGACCGCTATTTTTTCAGCTGAGAAAAATTCTTTTGTACCTATCTCGGGTTCATTAGTTGTACTGTTTAATTTTGCATATACTGTCTTTTCATCATTTAAAAATATCATTACTCGCAGAGCTTCATCAACATTTTTAATAACATCATCTAGAATAAGCTCATACCAATAATTCATTTTTTCATCACTTGTATTTTCTATGTAGAAGGTATATGCTATATAACTATAGCCATTATGTCCTCCTTCTGCTTCATTATGAATATTCTTTGGTATCCAGTCCTGAGATATGTTAGTAAAATAATCAATTTGTTCTGCTTCTAATTTGTGTTTAGGATCTCGTTCATCAGCATGTTCATAAATTATAAGTCCTGCTGTTGGGTCACCCGCACTTGCTAATACAATTGTAAACTTACCAGCATCATACATTATTCTTAATAAGTAATAAATTACAATTAAAAATACTGACATAATTACTAGGATGCGTCTTACTTGTATTATTCTAAGGGGTTTCTTGAGACTGTTGTTATTTAATTGCTTTTCACTTTTGTTTTTTTTTTTAACATGTGACTAAATCTCAACTCCTAAATCATTTTAGACGATTGAAAACAATATATATCCTTTTCATGTATATATATTACCATATGTTTATAACGAATACAATTACAGAAACATTGCTTTTTTGTTGCATTAGTTTCCATTTTGTAATATTTTGGTTTTTATTGTTATTTTGATGAAACATTGTAATATTTTTGTAATTTTCGCGTAATATTTCGGTGTGTTATTTGACTTTTTTGTAATATTTTTTTGTTTTATTGTTTTTTGAATATATATATGTTATTTATTATATATATGGAGGTATTATGGAGAATTTAAATCATAAAAAAGCCCTTTTAGTCCTCCTACTCGTATGGCTTGTTGTTACTTTTGCTTTAATTAGAGCTACATATGCAAAGTACATTACAAGTTTAGGAGCTAATGCTGATATTACACTTTCTTCATGGAAACTCTCTGTAAATGATATAGATATTTTAGAACAAAAAGAATTTACAGAAAACTTTAAATTAGTATTTCCAGAATCTGAATATTCTGTTGAAGGAGTTATAGTTCCAGGTGCAATTGGTTATTTTGATATTGATGTCGACTCAACTGGTACTAATGTCCCATTTAGAACAACTATAAAATCAGAAATTACAATTAGTGAAAAAGTCGATATGAATTTTATAGTTACAGATTATTCTATTAATGGTTCTGATGAAAAAAACTTAATTACTAATCCTTATGATGGTTTGACTGAAGCACCTTCTGCTCCTTTACCTTTTACAATAACAAATATTGTAAAAAAGGATGATACTTATACATCTTATAGAGTATATTTAACTTGGATTGATAGATCTGCAGAGGAAGGTAATGCAAGTTTAGGTTATATTGGTGATATGCTTAATTTAAAAGTTACAGTTACATTTGAACAAATTGTTTTAGATGAAGACACTTCAAACACAGAAGAAAATGTTATTATAACAGATGAGGGCTCAGAAAATTCGAGTACAGAGGAAAACACTATTGATAATATAACAGACTAAAAAAAATCGCTTCAATTATTCTATTGAAGTGATTTTTTTAGTCTTTTTTCTGTGATGCAGTAAGTTTAATTATTGCATTAATTGCACTCATATCTGGATGTTCTTGATAAAATTCATAACTTTTCGTTCCATATTCTGTATCTGTTGCATCTTCTCCTTCATAATCCCAATTGAAAGTTATTTCTATTGTTCCAGTTTCATTAGGTGCTAGTTCTACTTTTGGAATAGTTACCTCCAGTTTAAAAGGATAGTTATTATTTAGTCTTTCTACCATTTCTACATGCTTTATTACGGTTTTCCCAGATCCCAAAGCTTCTATATTTTGTTCATTAGTAAATTCATCGTTAATTGCAAATTCGTGGTCTAATATTCTAATTGTAGCATATTTATAGCTTAAAACTGCTGTTTTATCCCCTAAGTTTCTAACTGTTAGAACTCTTTTTTCTTCTTTCATTCCTGGATATGCTGCATCAATATTAAATTCAAGTTCTTTATCTATTGTTTCTTTATCAAACTCAAAACTAACATTCCACGACTCAACATGTGCTTGTATGTTTGTGGTAACTTGTGTTACATATAAGAACCATGCATAAGCATTAAATATTAATGTTATTGAAAGCATAAAAACTGTTCGTAACTTAAGTTTCCTTAGCTTTCTCCTTTCTCCTCTTTTTTTCATCTTAGTATCCCTCTCAATATTTTTTATTATCTTCTGCGTCTTGATCTTCTATTTCTTCTTCTATTTGATCTACTGCTGTTCTCTCCATCTTTTTCGTCAAATTCTTCTTCTATTTCTTTTTTGTCTTCTCTAAATGCTCTAATTTCTGAAAAGAAAATTATTGCTATTGGAATAAATATTAAAAAGAACATTCCAAATGAGTTATTTATAATTCCATTTAACCATGACATTATCCTTAACTTTGACTTTACAACTCCATATATTTGATCTTGTCCAACTAATGGATCTTCCTTTGGATTTGCAATACCTTGTGTATGAAAGTTTAATCCTCCATCTTCTGCATTTTCAATTCCTATAACCCTGTGAGTTACAAACTTTCCTGCATAGGTATCTACTTTTCCTAAATATGTAACATCATCTCCGACCTGAATATCTGATTTATCCTTTTCTGTACATAGTATTACGTCTCCAACCATATATTCAGGTACCATACTTTCTGTAACTATGGTGAATATCCTTATTCCACCTATTGTTTTTTCGTTATTTGTAACTTTTTGTATAACAACTATTGCTACAAACAGCAATATTATTACTACTATAATTCCTTTTAAGATTTTAAAAACTGTTTTCATACTTTCTTCCTTTGCTATCGCTAAAATTTAATATTGTTAACTTGTGATAAATATTTATCAAGATATTTTCTAAATATTTTCTCAATATCTTTTTTAGATGAGAATTTAACTTTTTTAACATAGTCGAATTGTCTTCCTAGTTTATCTAATAATTGTTGTAATGTCATATCTGGGTTTAATTCTATAATTTTATCTAATAAGTCGTTTGTCATTCTTTCTTTTGTTTTGTCTATGTCTTCCTTAGAATCTTTTTTTGACAAAGTGTCTATTGTTAAATAGTCTAATAAAAATGTTTCATCTACATATTTTTTTATACGTGCTTCTGTGTAATAATCTTTCTTTTCATCTATTGCATCACCTTTTATAAGCATATGAATATGTATATAATCCCATAATTTCATTGCATATTGAAAGTCTGTGTTCTTTAAAATTACGTTTGTCTTTTTTATTGGGTTTGTAACGTGTGGGACTCCTTCATTTTCTAATGCTTTATACATTTCTGTAAATTGTAATCCTCTTACATTTTTGTTTAGTGTATCTATTCTTTGCTCATAGTGAGGGTCCTTATTTAAGGGTACATCTAACATTGTTTGTAGTGTTATTGTTGCATTAATATTTTCATCTCCAAGTTTTGTTTTGCCAACATAACTAAATGATTTATTGTCTACCAATCTTGGATCTTCTTTTGCTATATTGGATTTTTGTTTTATAAACTGCAACATATAAAATATTAATGTATATATAAATCTATTTTCATATGTGTTAAATGTTTCTTCTTTAAATACATTTAGTATTTTTGATGGGATGATATCTCCATTTTCATCTATATCTTGTACTAGGTTTGTGTGTTTTGCTAAGTGCTTTATGCTTTCTACCCCTGTTTTTTTACTTGCTTCTATTTTTACTATTTCTTCTTCTGTTGTAATGAATTTTTTGGGGTTTCTGCATATTTTTTCTAGATGTTCCATTGTTTCTTCGAAGATGTCTAACCAATCTTCATCAAAGTAATCTTTGTGATATTCTGTTTTTACTCTCATTTTAGAATTTGTTTTGTCGAAGAATGTATCAACAGATTTTTCATCCACATTGTATACTAAGTCTGGTGCTTCTAATTCTCTCATATTATCTCCTTTTGTTATTTATTCACATCAATTATGTCATTTTTCTTAGTCTTTCTAAGTATTCTATACATTCTGCCATTGCATTTTTTCCAAATGAGTCGTTTAAGAATTTTATGAATGGGTCTATTTCATCTTTTATGAAAGCTATGTTTAATTGCTCGAATTTTCTGAATATTTTTTTAGCTATGAAGTAATCTACTCCTTCTATTTCTGTTCCACCACATGCAACATATACTGGTACGAATTTCTTCATGTGAGAAACAATACGATTACCAAATGCTATACGGAAGTGAGCTATTACATAGTCATCCATTTTTTCTATTTTGTCTAGTGTTTCTTTTGATACTGGATATGTTTCCATTGCTGTTGAATATAGCCTATCTATATATGTATAGTTTATATTCATTGATTCTACTTCTTCTGGTTTGAATGCCTTTCCTTTATCGTTGATGTCTATAGGCATTGCTCTATCGTAAACCTTATCTGTAACGGCGAATGTAGAATCGTCGTTATTGATTGTTCCTATATACCACATATTTGGTGGTATTCTTAACTTACCATGCATTAATCTTTTTGGATCTGTTGGCCAACTATTTGGAACTATTTCTATTATCCATTCATCTTTGTTTGGCATTTCTAGAATAGACAACATTTCAGCAAAGTAGTACTCAACACGTGATAAGTTCATCTCGTCTAGTATAAGCGTATATACATCATCTGTATAACCTGCTGTGTACATTTCTTGTAATATATCTGTTTCATTGAATTTCTTTGTGAATTCGTTGAAGTATCCAAAAAGGTCTGTTCTATCTCTCCATGATGGTTGTACTGATGCAACACATGAGTCTTGATTTAAAAATTTTCCCCAAGCGTATGCAAGAGATGTCTTACCTGTACCAGAGATACCTTGCAAGATAACTAATCTTGTTGAGGCTAAACCTGCGATAAATACTCTTATTAATTTTTCTTGATAGTATAATCCTAATTTTGATGCTGCAAAGTTTCTGAAGTTTGAGCATAGTTCTTGTAAATCGAATGTGTTGTTGTAGTTCTTTATCTTGTAGCTTGCATATTCTAAGTCGACCAAAGTAAGTTTTGAAAATCTTTGTCCGTCTCCTGCCTCTTCTTCTCCTTCTTGCCCTTCTGTTCTTTCATCATCCATGTCTAAGCCTGAACTAAGTGCTTTTTTGTTTGATTCGTCTGGCTTTAATCCTAATTGAGAAACTTTCATTGCAAGTATTTCATCTTTTTCTTTTGATAGTTTTAGTACTTGTCTATTTAGGGCGTCTACTTCATTAACAAGTTTATCATGCTCTGCTGCTGGCTTTCTTAATCTTGTATATTTCTTTATTATTAAGAACGCTAGTAGTAGTATTAATCCTAGGAATATTCCTATTATTACTATTGACAATACTGCTAATATCCATTCTGGTCCATTAAAGTCTGCATAGAAATTATGAAATACATTCACATAATTTTTTATGTTAAATATTTGTCTTATTCCATTAATTATTCCAAAGAATATTTGTAAAATTCCTGAAACTAATTGGTTTAAAAATTCATATAAGAATCTAAAAAATGTATCCATGTTTTATTCTCCATCCACTAATAAATTTTCTATATTTTTTTGATAATATTTAAAATTATCATATAACTTTGATTTTTTGTGTACTACTATGTAATCGAATATTTCCAGTTTTTTTAGTTCATCTGGGGTTACTACAAATGTGTCATCTAAATCTATTATAAATCTAAAGCCTCTTTGCATGAATTCGTGTATTGCTGTTTTATTTGTTGTAAAGTCTTTAAAGCTAATTTTGATTTTAACTCTTTCTTGTATTACTGGGTTTTCTATTATATTCATTAATTGTTCAATTTTTTGGCTTTTTTCAAGCATTGTTATTGGTAAGTCTACTATGTATTGTGAATCAAAATTTCCGGTTTGTATTGTTCTGATATTTAGTATTGTTAGTAGTACAAATTCTACCATAATCCTGTCTTCGTAGATAACTCCCGAATCGTATACTTCCATGGTTGCTTGTTTACTGAATAAATAAGGTATTTCAAATTTATATTTAAGATTAACTTCGAATATATCCTTTTGACCTGCAAATCTGTTTAGTGCTACCTTAAAGTCTTCTGATGCATATTTTTTTAGGTAGCCTTCCTTAGCTTCTCTGTATGTTTTAATCATTTTTGTTATTCTTTCTTTGTGTCCTGGGATTCTTTTTAGTTCATAGGTTTCTGTTCTTGCTTTACATATTTGGTCTGCTAAGTCTTTTTCTTCAATTTTTAATGGTCTTACAAAGTCTATATATAAAATGTACTGATATAAATCTAACATAGAATCTAAAATCTTGTGGTCTTCTTCTTCTGCGTTATATTTAAGGTCTTCGTTTTTTTCTGTTAAGGCTGAATATACTCTTCTGTAAAATACTCTTTGCTTTTCATCGACATCGTAGTTGTAATATCTTGCATCCATATAGGTTGTTAGATATTCTTCTGCAGCTTCTTGTATAAGCTTGTCTCTGAAAATTTCTTTAACAAAGTTTGCTAAAAACTTTTGTGTATATTCTAAATATTCAGTCATTATATTAGCTATCATTTGCTTATTACCTCTTTCTTTGTTAGTATGTTAGTGTAACTACTGATTCTTTGTCTCCTCCCATTTCGTATGAATAATCCATACTTGGGTCCACTTTGTAAAATCTAACTTTGTATGTTTCTAATGGTTTTATCTCTGATGTTGCTTTGTATACATATTGATAATTGTTTATTTCTTCTGTTTCTATATTTTTAGCTTTTATTACAAAATTATCTGTCATATCAATTAAAACTTTCTTTGGGTCAAACTCTAATGTTACATTTTGCTTATCTACTAAAGAATTTGTAATAATTACTTCTATATATGGGTTGTCTTCTGAATCGGCAATTTCGTATCCAACACCTGCTACACCAACTCCAACTATTAGTCTTCCGCTAAGTATTTCTACATATGGTGATGTTGAAGTTACTTCTACATCTACCCATGCTGTTTCTCCATATGCTAGTCCTTTTCCTGTTGCTGGATTTACGGCTATTGTAAAGTAGTCTTCGTTTATACCACTGTTTGCACTACCTACTATTGTTCCTGAATCTTTACTTAGTGTACATTCTATATTTTTAGAAGATGATATTTTAACTTTATAATCAATGTCCACTTCTGCAAACACCGCGTCATTTTTCTTTGAGTTTAGATTTATTGTGATTACATATGTTTCTGCTCCTGACCAGTTGTTCTTGATTTCAAACTCTGTTGGTTCAACTGCTAATTTATCACAATTGAAATAAAATCCTTTTGATGAGAAGTAGTATGAGCGAATTGCGTTGTATATGTATCTACTCAAACTGAATCTAACCTGCAAAAAGATTAGTAGAACAATTGCAAATAAAGCAATTATTAATATTAACTTCTTTTTGTTTCTTTTTGTTTTCCTTCTTTGCATTTGTTCTCCTTTTTAATTAAATAATTTGTTTTGCATCTACTGTTAATTCAATTGTTTCTAAAATGTTTTGATATTTTGATTCGTTATATTCTTCTGGAAGGGCAATTTCTATTTTGTAAACATTTTCTTCTTTATTTTCTATTCCAAATTGTTCTTCTTGGAAATTTATTATTCTATAGTATACTCCATTTTCGTCTTTTGTTATTTTATTTTCTATTATTCCAGCTGATTCTTCACCGTTTTTGTATAGTTTGTATTTTAATGGTAAGTTTGTTGTTGTTCTTATTGCAATTGTGTATTTCATTGCTGTTTCGCTTGTTCTTGTTCCATCGTTATTTGCGACAGAAAAGGTGTAATCCTGTTGCCATCCTGGTTGTATATCTCGTAGAACTACATTTTCAGACATTGTTTTTTCTTCTAGTATATAAAAGGCAACATCAACTTCTGCTGCTGATTTTCCTGCTGAACTGAATCTTGAAAACGTTTTGTTTATAACAAGTACAAACAACACCAGAACTATCAGTAGTAGTATTTTCTTACTATATTCCTTTCTTTTCTTTCTTCTATTACTTCTGTTCAATGTTTTCTCCTTCTCTGAACATTTTGTGTCTTTTATGTCTTCTTTTTTCTTTTGGATTTTTTTCCTTTTTTACTTTTTCTTTCTTTATTTTTTCTATTTTTGTTTTTTTCTCTTTTTTAGTTTTGAGTTCTTCTATTTCATTCTGTTCAGTTTTGTTTTCATTATTATTTGGGTCTTTTTTATCTTTTCCATGTGATAAAATACTTCCTATTAGTATTAATGTAACAAAGATTGATGCTAGCACTTTTGGTTCTGTAAATACTTTGAACCATATTCCTAAGTGTGTAAATGTTTTAACCACTTTTCCTATTACGCTATCTCTGGTTGTTGTTTTATCTTCTGCATTGTTTGCATCTCCTTTTGCTATTATTTCATCTCCGTTTATTTCTTTTACTCTGTGTGTTATTAATTCTTTGTCACTTTTATAGGTTATTATATCGTTTACTTCTATGTCTGTATCTAGTTTTACTAAAACAACATCATAAACATCAAGTGTATCTTTCATACTTCCTGTTGATATTTCTAATAGTGTGTATCCAAAAAAGTTCGCATAATCTTTATTGAATACTTTTAATTGTATAAAGTTATATGCGAGCACTATTGCTAGTAGTGCTACTATAACTATAAATATATTTAATATAATATGTAAGATTTTTTCTACTATCTTCATTTATATCCTTTCATTCATTGTAGTAGTTTTCTATCCTTCTCCATTTTCTGTTTCTGTGTTTTCTGTATTTTCAGAATTCTCTGGATTGTCTGGATTAGGATTTTCTGGATCTATTGGTTCTTCGCCTTCATTAGGTTCCTTATATTCTATAATTTCTTCTCCCAAATATTGGTTAATTGTTGCTTGAACTGGTATTTGTAAATTCAAATCTTGTATTACTCCGATTTCTGAATCATACTTATTGTTTTCATCTGAATCATCATTTTCCCATGCAATATATATTCTTACTGTTTCTTTTTCTTTTTTGCTAATTTGGTCTAGTGTAATTAAATATGAATATGTACTATCCCCAGTTCTTATTAGTTGTCCTTCTGTTCCATCGCTTTTTACTCTTACTATTTTATCAAACTTTAATGAATTGTTTATATCTAAACTCGAAAAATCAAATTCAATATCATATACAACAGCAACACTTGTTTCAGTTGCATCTATAACCACGTCAAAATAGCCAACTGATCCTGGCGCTATTTTGCCATTTACAACATATTGGCTTGGGTTATAATTTAAGGTATCAATGATAAACTCCTTTTGTTTAGTATTACTGTCAGATATATCAGTATTATTTACCTTAATAATCCAAACCCCAACTTCCTGCTCTGCCTCAGCATATGCTTCCGAAACATATTTAGCAAAAGTAGTAGTTATTTGATATATTGTAACGACTATCATTATCAATACTGACAAAATCCATACTTTTTTCATGTTTACTCCTTATCTATTCCTCTTTAGTTGATCTTCTTCTGCTACTGCTTCTTCCTCTTCTGTCATCCTTTTCTGGATAACTGTTTGTTTTTAATTCAGCTATAACTTGTACAACTTCGTTTAGGAACGCCAACAATGATGGGAATATAATTAAGAACAAAAATCCCCATCTAGATTCTAATAGGCTTAAAATGTTTCCGACTCCGCCCATTACTTTTGCATCTTTTGCTGTTCCGATTCCCTCAGATTCAACAAATTGGTATCCTCCCTCAATTGTAAATGTAGCATCCATACCTTCGTATGCTCTGCTGACACGTTCCAATTTACTGTATCTAATTTGATCATCATTGTAGAAAAATATATTATCTCCGGCTTCAGCACTGGCTAAGGTACCTTTTTTTGCCAATACTAAGTCTCCTTTTTTATAATCTCCTATTTTATCATCGGTGATTAAAACTAATGTAGTGTCCCCAAATTCTGTTACTTTGTAATCGTTATAATTTAACAAGCACAAAGTTGTAAATATTGCTACTAAAACGTACAATATTACTATAATATTCCATAAAACTTTCTTCATCTTGTGTTCCTCCCACTAATAATTAAATATATTATATACTAAACAATTTCAAATTTGCAATATATTATTCAAAATAATTACAAAATTTTTAAATAAATTTTTTCCATTTTTGATAATCTTAGGGAACTCATTCTTCTGTACCAATATCATTAAGAATTGCCTTAGATTTTTGGTCTGGCATACCATATCTTTGAGATAAATATCTTAGTGCTGCTCCTAGCTCTCCATCTGGTCCACCATATTGTGAAATTATAAATTTAGCAAGTCTAGGATTTGGACATTTTATATTAACAGGGTATTCTAATGTTTTATTATACGTCCACATATTAATAATTCCCCCTTTCCCATGGCCATGGCTCTTCTACCCATCTCCATTTATTGCATGGGTAATATATTGTAAGTGGTCCATATATTCTTTGATATTTATCCTCTAATTCTTTTAGTTCTCTTGTATAATTTCGGTGCATACATATTGCTCTTCTATTTTCTGGATGTGTATTTAGGTATAATGAAAGTTCTATTATCGAAAAATTCAATTCTTTTATTCTTGTTATCATTTGTCTTCTTTTGCTTTCACTTGAATTTGCACATTGTGCTTGTGATTGATTGTTTTCATTTTCTTCCATTATCCATTACACCCCATTTCTGATTCATTTCTAGTACTTAAATAATTAATTACTTCCATTGACTGTCCTGGTTCATATGGACTAACTAACTCTGGATATATCGTTCCCATTTTTAATCCTACCGTTGGATTAAAAACTCTATCCATTACTTGTCTTGCAACATAGCTTTCTGCAATTGTTGGATTGCTTGGAAATTCGCTAGTTTCATTATCAAATCCACAACTACAACTTCCATAATCGTCCATATCGTCTTCTATATTGGGACAACTGTTTTCATAATAATCTTCATCTTGAGCTGAATTACATCTGCTACAATTTCTATACATTGTAATTCCTCCTTTATATTAATGTATATTACAGTATATTCTCTGTTTCGCCTTTTTGATACAAAAAAATAAAAGTTACTATTAATAATCTTAAATATACTAGTAATAAAAAAGACATACCACTACAGGAAAATGGTATGTCAATGATAATTTAATTTAAAAATTTTAGTCTATATATGGTTCTAAACGTCTTATTACATATTCAATCCAATCCTTTGAAATATATGGACTATATTTATATATTACTAATGCTGAATTTATTGCACCAATATACATATCTGAGCGATAACCTTTTGGATTATTACACATTTCATCAATAAAATCTCGGGTATATGGCACTGTATATCCATTTGATGGACATTTTTCTTTTTCTGGGATTTCAAATCTAGACATATTAATCGTCTCCTTTCCTTATTTACTTTATACTTTATTATTTAATTAATCCTTCAGCAATACAATCTAATATTCTCATATAAATTTTGCCAAAGTCAATTTCTTTTTGTAGTTTCTCGTTAGTTTCTATATATAATTGATTTTTTTCTTGCCCTGATATATCTTTCTTATTATAGATTTCTAATAACTTTTCTATAATGTAATTTAATTCTTTTATTGCAAAAATATCTTCATATTCTCTTAATGTTTCTATACTTTTTATTATATCTTTTTCAATTTTTATGTATATTTCTTTTTCTTCTATTGAATATTTATTATGTAATTGTTTCGCATTTTCATTAATTTTGTTATGCTTAACAAATGTATACATATAAATAAATTGTGATATAACTTTTTCCTCTTTTCTAAGTAAATCATATCCACAAGTACCAGTTTTGTTCTCAATTACTTCAGATAAATAAATTTTGTTCGGTATTGGATATATAGGTTTTATATCATCACGTAGATACAAACTTTTTAAATGTTCTTTTTCGTTTTTACTCATATCTGATTTTTCTATCGATTCTATAAATTTATCAGTAGTTTCATCCTTTTCTTTAGACTTCATTTTGTCATATATTTTTTTTAAGTATTCCTTTTGTTCTACTTCTACATGGGCATTATCACAAGATATAATTACATCTGCTTGATCAAATAATATATGTATTTCTATTTTATCTTCTAGTTTATAAATTTCATCATATAGCCAATATTCATCTTCTATTTTTCCATTGATTTGAGCATTTGCATTTTCAAAAATAAATCTTGCTTTTCCCCATATCTCTTCATCCAGTTCCATTACATAGTTTTTTCCTTCCATGTATGCTTCAACTATATGCGTGTCATGTCTATGTTTCATCACTTGTTTTACATTGTCAGATAATTGGTTTTCAATTGTCCTGTAATAACTATTATAGCTTTCTATTATTCTATCAACGTCTTTTGGATTTGCATACCATCCTCTTTTAAAATATTTCATAGTTTTTCCTACTTTCATATATCATTCGACTCATTCTTAAATTGGCATTATTCAAAGAATACCAGATTTTATTTGGATTTTTTATGTCTCTAAATCCTCTGTCAACAAACTTAAAACCAAGCTGATTGGTAATCAGGATTATATTTTGTGTTAGTTTCAATTATTACTATTTTTTGATTTTCACATTGATAGTAATTTTTATTAAGCCATTCTACAAATTCTTTTGTACCAATACATAAAATTTCTTCGTCATTCTCATACTCTTTTCTGTTTTCATTTAATGCTACCCAGTCAAAAAATTCTTGAACTATATCATCAATGTTATCACTCACAAAATCGGGTACTTTTATAATATCTACCGTATCTGTAACTTTTGTAGTATCTGTTCTATCATCATATTCATAATCGTAAATTACATTTATTAACTTCATTGCTATTTCTCCTTAAGTAACGTTTTAATTTTAAAACGTTACTTTTTTCATTTTCCTATTGGCTTTATACTTTATTATTTAATTAATCCTTCAGCAATACAATCTAATATTCTCATATATATTTTACCAAAGTTGACATCTTTTAATAGTTTTTCGTTGGTTTTCAAATACATTTGATTTTTTTCTTTCATCGAAATATTATTTTTATTGTAGACTCCTAATACACTATTGATAATATATCTTAATCCTTGTTCCTTTAATATCTCTCTATATTTCATCAAAATTTTTATATTTTCTTTTATGTTTTCTTCATATTCTATGAATTTTTCCTTGTAAATATTTTCTTTTTCTGTTTCAGAACAGCTATAATAATAGTTCTCTATTAAATCATCGATATTCTTATCCTTGCTATATTTAATGGTTTCATATATTTGATTAAAGTTAAAAATTAATTGTTCCCAAATATTAAGCATATAAAATCCACAAATCATTTTCTTGTTTTCAATAATTTGAATAATCTTGTCATTTTTCAAGTTATTATTTTCATTTAATCTACTAATGGTTTCATTATATAAATTCTTAAAGTATTCTTTCTCTTCTATTCTTACATAAACATCATCACATAACACTATAATATCTGATTTTTTATTTGCTTTATAAAAAGATATGTGTATTTCTAATTTATCTGTTACTTTATAAATTTCTTCATACAACCAGTATACATCCTTTTTATCACTATTATGTCTTACTGTTGCATTTGTAAAAACTATTTTTCCTTTACCCCAAATTTCTTCATCTAATTCCATTATATAATCAGTATCTTCAAAATATGTTTTTACAATATGTGTATCGTGTCTATAATTTATTGCACGTTTTACATTATCTGATAATTGATTTTCTATTGAGCAATAATATTTATCATATTGTTCTATTATTTTTTCGCTATTTTTCCTGGTTTCCCAGCCATTTACAAAATATTTCATTTTATCTCCTTATACACTATTTTTTTTAGATTATGTTTCTTAGTAAATATATTATTTTCGTACTGGTCCATAAAACCAAATATGTGGTGCACTTGTAGTTTTATTTAAGTGATAATGCGGATAAAATCCTTCGGCTCCGTTATGATGTGCTTGGTGTAACACTCTACCTGGATAAAATTTGACTAAAGCATATGCCGCATTTTGGCTAATACACATTACATTTCCTCCTTGTGCAATTCTTAATCTTGCTTGTGAATATGTTAATTCGTCTTCAGAATTATTTTGTCCAAGTGGTTTAGGATTTCCATTAACAGCCCAATACTGTACTTGTTTTGGTTTGGTTCTTGGTATTGCTTCTACTCTTGTATCCGCCTTTGCATTTTCTTTGGCTTTATATCCCTCATAAATTGTTCCACCAACTGCAATTCCGCCCATAAAGCTTGCAACTGCCAATCCTAAATCTGTAAGAGCTGTTGCAGCTGCACCTATCCATGGTAGTGCTATTGCAAAATTTCCGTTATAATCTACACTATTTATTGGATTGTTTCCACAGTATGCATATATATTATGGCTTAATAGTGTTCCTATTTGCCCTCCATAGTTGTCTCCATTTATAAATCTTCCCCATTCTGGGTTGTAGTATCTTGAGTTTAAGTAGTATAATTGTGTTTCGCTGTCGTATCTGTAGCTTCTGTATCTATATGGGTTTACTTGTCCTACATTGTTTTGGTCTGTTATTTCTTGGTTGTTTTTATCTTTTATACTTATTACATTTCCCCAGCTATCGTATGTATATATGATACTATCTTTTCTTGGGTATTGTCAAAGAATTCTTATAACGTTTCCTTTGTCATCGTAGTAATGGTATATATTTTTTATATTAAATTTTCTAATTGCTTACTTCAATATCATATATTTGAGATTTTACAGGTTCTTTATCTTCTGGAATTTTTTATGCTTCCATTGTTCTCATTTTTTTATTTATACATATTTTCATACAAATTTTTTGCTCTTTCATCCTCAATTGTATATTCCTTATTTGTGATAGTGTATCTTTCATATTGTGATTGATTAAATGTTACATCTTCATCTGTTACATTGTTTTTATAAAATGATATTGTTGTTTCATCATATGATTCTCCATATATGTCTTGAACTGCTCTTATTGGTATAAAAGTTTCTTTATCTATCCATATCTCATTATACGAATTTTTGTTTTCTGTTCTTAATACATAACATTCTTTTCCTTGAAATCTTTCCACTCGTAAATTATTATGAAGAGCCAATCCTGATTTTAAATATATACCTACAAAAGAATTAAGTTCTTTAAGATAAAAGTCTATCGATATATACATATAATTAATATTTCTTAATTTAGGAACTTGTATATAGTTTGTTGTATATTTTACTATTTCTTTTTGTTCTTCATTTATGCTCATCTCTTCCTTACTATCAACTTCACCATATGCTAAACCTTCAGTTGCACCATCAAATTTAGCATTAATTGCTATAGTTTTTGATACTTCTTTATATTTACCATCTTTATAATAGTATTCTTCGTAGTAAGTCATTTCTTCTGATGTTTTATAGTTTATTCTATGTGAAGTTGTATAAATACTGTAATTTTCAAGTTGCAATAACTCTTGTTTCGTCGTATTTGCATTATCGAAAATATTATTTATTTTAATATATTTTATAACAAATGATATAACCATAAAAAGCACAATTATTGCAAATGCCATAGCACATACTTTTAAAAGTAGAAATTTCTTTCTATATTTTTTTAAATGTTCGAAATCAGCTTTTTCTTCTCTCTTACTTCTATTTTCTTTTTTTATTTTTTCCTCTTTCATTAATTCAAGCTTTTGTTTACATTGACTACAGCTACTAATATGATTTTCCACATATTCGTTTGTTTCTTTCGTCAACAAATTCTCTATATAATTTGGCAATAAATCGCCAATAATTTCACATTCATTTTTCATTTTTTAATATCATCTCCTTTATTTTTAATTTACCTCTATAAAAAGTTACTCTTGCCCATTCCTCAGATTTCCCAATTATTTCTGCTATTTCCTTAAATGTAAGTTCTCCCTTTATTCTTAGATAAAAAACATCTCTTGTAGATTCATCTAATTTTTGTATTGCCTTGTATAATTGCTTAATATCTTCTTTATCTGTTAATTGCTCTAAAATATTATCTTCTATAGTTATTTCTTCACCATTGTTTTCTAACGATATAAGTTTCATTTTATTAGATTTAGTTAAATAATCTTTCCACTTGTTTTTAGCTATTTGACACAACCATACAGATATTTTGCTGTTTCCATTAAAACTGTTTACGCATTTCATTGCATCAAAAAAGGTTTCTTGCATTAGTTCTTCAGAGAGCTCTATATTACTAGTTAGAGTATACAGATAATTATAGACAAGTCTTGAATACTTTTTATATAGTTTTTCCATTTTCTCCTCCTTCCTTATATATATTAAGTCCTTAAAATTTATACTTTTGTTACAAAAAATACTATTTTTTAATTATCTTTTTCTATTCCTATTGCACAATGTAAGTGTGTTACAAGCAAAATTAAATCTATATTTTTCTCCTTTCCTACTTGCTATTATCATTAATTCTATTTTAATTATTCTTTATGATATAATCTTTATATTGTTCTTGATTAAACTCAACGTCTTCATCTGTTACACTGTTTTCATTATAAAAAAAGATTGTTTCTTTAAATTCATTTGATTCATTGCTTATAATTCTAATTGGTCTATAATTTTCCTTGTCATACCATCTTTCTTGATAATGACTTTCATTTTCTTTTATAATATAGCACTCTATGCCTAAGAAATTATCTTCCTGTATATTGTTATCTGAAAAATTCATTGCAAAATTTGCTTTCCAATCCTTATCATCTGCACTTATTATTTCTACAAGAGCATATGAATAAACAAGATGTTTGATATAGTGCGATTCTTCATATGAGATAGTTATATTTTCTATTTTTTTATTTCTTGGAAATATTCTAACTTTATCATCTGAATTAGTACTTCCATATTCTATTTTATCTATAATTACTCCATCTGAACCATTTAATGCTTCTTCAATATTTAAATTATCATTTGATATAAGTTTATCTACTATTTTATATTTTCCATCTTTATAGTAATATTCTTGAATTGACTTTACTATCATCTCACCAGTTTCTTTATTTTCATATCCCCAAATTTTATATATGCTGTAATTATTCGAATTTTCTAGTTCTTGTCTGCTATTTACTACATTTTTTGCAATAATATTGTATGTATTATAATTCATAGCAAATTTTAAACCCACTAAAAGAGCTATTACAATAATTGCAACCAATATAATTACAACTCTTTTTATAACTTTCATTTTCTTTTTATATTTTTTTAAATGGTCTACTTCAATTTCTTCTTCTTTTTCTTTTTTATTATTGCTATCAGTTGTATTATTTTGCATTAATTCCAATATTTTCTTACATTCATCACATCCATTTATGTGATTTTCAATATATTCTGCTGTGTCTTTGCTTACCAAGTTTTCAATGTAATTTGGCAACAAATCTTGAATAATATTACATTCCTGCTTCATCTTTTAACAATTCCTCCTTTAATTTTAGTTTTCCTCTATAAAAAGTTACTCTCGCCCATTGCTCAGTCTTTCCCATTATTTCTGCAATTTCCCTGAATGAAAGTTCTCCTTTTAATCTTAGATTAAAAAGCGCTCTCTCTTCTTCATCTAATTTATATATCGCTCTATATAAATCTATAGTCTCACTTTTAATTTGCAATTCTTCTCTCAATTCTTCTTCAAATTCCAAATTATCAATATTTTCATTTAAGGATATAATTTTTTTCTTATTATTTTTTCTTAGATAATCTTTCCATTTATTTTTTGCTATTTGATATAACCATACAATTATTGTACTATCTCCTTTGAATTTATCAATTCCTTTAATTGCCGAATAGAAAGTTTCCTGCATTAATTCCTCAGATAGTTCAATATCATTGGTTAAACCATACAGATAATGATATATAAGTAGTGAATACTTCTTGTATATTTCTTCCACTTTCTTTCTCCCTTCTATATAGTAAGACGTTGTTGCAATTAATTTTGTTACAAAAAATAAATTATTTATAAATTATTGTAATCTTTTATATAAATTTATAAAATTTTAGTCAAAAAAAAGTAACGTTTTTTACGTTACTTTTTTATTTTTTAAAATTCATGCCACATATCGTTTGCTTGTAGTTCTTCTATTATGGCTTCATGTTCTGCGTATGTTGTTGTGAAGTATATTTTTAAGTTTTTGTCTGATACGAAGAATAAATAGTCTGTGTCATCTGGTCTTATTACTGATTCTATACTTGTTCTTGATGGTGAGCATACTGGTCCTATTGGTAGTTTTCCTTCCATGTTTGGTCCACGTGTATTGTATGGGCTGTATGTGTCTAGCTCGCTTTGTAGTATTGCTCTTTCATGAATTGGTACTCCTATTGCATAATATGCTGATACGTCACTTCCTAATGCTTCTCCTCTATCTAATCTGTTATAAAATACACTTGCTACTCCTTTTCTATCTGCTTGACTTGCACATTCTAGTTCAACTATTGATGCTAATGATAGTAGTTCATGTACTGAGTACTCGCTTTTTTCTATTTCATCTTTATATGAATTTAAAACAATTTCCATTTGGTCTAACATTTTTTCGAATATTTCTTCTACTGTTGCATCTCTATCTGCTAAAGCATATGTATCTGGGAATAGGTATCCTTCTAATGGGTAACGGATGTTTTCATCTTTTATTGTATCTGTAAGGAACCAATATTTTTCTATCATTTTGTCTATATATTCTTCATTTTCTAATAGGTCATATACATCTTGTTCTTTGTTGTTTGTTCTTTCGTTTATAGTTTTTGCAAGCCATACTATATCTTTTCCTTCTATAAATGTAATTGATATTTCATTTGGGTCAAACATGATTCCTGTTTTTAGCATTTCTGTAATATTTTCTAAATTCATGTTTTCTTTTAAATAATATGTTCCTGCTTGAAAGTCTGTTATTTTGTTTAATTTAACATATATTTTGAATGCTAATTCATTTTTTATTAAATTATTTTCTTTTAAAATTTTTGCTATTTGTGTTGTTGATGTCCCAAGTGGTACTACTATTTCTTTTTCCGTATTGTCTTCGCTAACTGCTCCTATTAGGCTATTGTACGCTAATATTCCTCCTATACATATTATAATTATTAATGCTATTAAAGCTAGAACTATCTTTTTCAATTATTTTTCCCCCTATTTTGATATTATATAATCCACTATTGTTTTGTATGTGTTTTCGTCTATTCCTTCATTTTGTACTATGCTTGCATATACTCCTATTGCTCGTAATCGTGGTGTTAATTCTATAATTAATCTATCTAATCCTGGTGTATTGCCATTCATATTAATTATTATTCCGTTTATTTTTGCTGTTTTTGCTAAATTTATTATATTGTTTATTAACTTGTCTCTATTTGCATAGTCTGCAAAGTCTGTTCCATTGTTTGAGATTGTTGCCCAAATTCTTTCGTTGTTTGTTCTTATTGTTGGCAATGTTTCTTTTAAAAGCAGTCCACTGCTGTTAATTTCTAATAAATCTTTTACTGTAATTTCTTTTCCGTCTGCTTGTTGTTTTTCTGTTTTTTGTATGTTTATGCTTATCTTTTTTGCTTCTTGTTGTTGATTTGAGTCTGTTCTTACTATCATTTCATTTGTTAGTGTGTTTGCTTTAACATATCCTATTTTTCCGCTTTCTGTTCTTATTTGTCTCCAACCTTTACTTGTTGTATAGAAAGCGTATACTTTTTCTCCTGTTTTTACATCCATTACATTTTTTGAAAGTCTTGGTCTGTATTTCATTGTTGTATCTTCGCTTAATTCTGCTGTTATTAATCCTTTGTCTAAGTCGTCTATTACTACCACATCAGTATCTTTTATATAGTCTACTTTTATATTGTAGACTTCTTCGAACTCTGATACTGGTATATACATTATTCCTTCTAAATAGACTATTGGTCCTTTAGTTTCTGATGATACACCGTTTTTGTGTATTACTGTTTCTCCTATTTTCATGCTTGTTGCTACTTTGTATGATGTTGTGATTATTGTGTCTGTTTTTTCATCATGATATATTGTGTTATCTATTAGGTTACTTATATCGTCTTTTGATAGGTATATAACTCCATCTTCGTTTATATATACTATGTGTTTTAATTGCTCTGTTACATTTGTATCTGCAATGACTAGATTTGTTATGTTTGCGTATTTATCTCTTTTAAATCCTGGTGCTGTACTTACAATGAACTCTGCAACTGTTACAGCTATTACCCCGATTAAAATATTTCTTAAAAACTTAAAATTTATTTTTTCTTTAAGCATTTTATTCTCCTTTTTGATATGCCTATTAGTATATCAAAAAACTTTGTATAATAACAGAGTTTTTTGAAAAAAAGGTAAAGTTTTCTTGAGTTTTGTCTTGATACTGTTGTATAATAGTAATGGTAGGTGGTTTTATGTTATTAAAGGCAATGACATTTAATATGTGTCATGGTGAAGGATTAGATGGAAGGATTGATGTTCGTAGGCAAGCAACTTTTTTAAAAAAGTACAAACCTGATATTATTTTTCTCCAGGAAATAGACATGTATACTCGTAGATCTTATAACAAAAGCCAAATCTATACTTTTAGTAAATATGCTGAATTACCTTATCGTTCTATGGGAACAAATATTAAATATAAAAATGGTTATTATGGTGACGGAATTTTATCAAGATTTCCTATAGAATTTTCTTGTAATTATTTATCTCCAACTACATCTCCAAATCATGAGCAAAGAGGTTTTTTATGTAATAAGATGGTTTTTGGTTCAGTTAAAATTAATTTATTTTCTCTCCATCTTTCGTTATTTGAAGAAGAAAGAATTTTATCTGCTCAAAGACTTTTAAGAATTACTTCTCATTTAAGTAAAAATGAAAGAATTATTATTGCTGGAGATTTTAATGTTGGTATTAGTAAAATTGGTGATCATCAATATGTTTATGAAAATAGGGAAACTTATGAAGAGTATGAAATATTGAAAAGAAAATTTCATAAAATGGAAAATGATTCTCCAACTTGGTTTTCTGAAACTGGTACAGGTTGTATAGATACTTGTTTTTATTCAAATAATTTAACTCTTAAAAAGTTTGAAACAATTCCAACTGACATTTCGGATCATTACCCAATTTACATGGAATTTGATGTATAAAAAAAGAACCCTTATGGGTTCTTTTCTGTTTTTATTTTAATTTCATTGATAATAGTTTACTGATTCCCTTTTCTTCCATTGTTATTCCGTAAACCGTGTCTGCTGCTTCCATTGTTCCTTTTCTGTGTGTTATTACTAAAAATTGTGTTTGATGTGTATATTTTTTTAGATAATCTGCAAATCTGTATACATTTACCTCGTCTAGTGCCGCTTCTATCTCATCTAGTACACAAAATGGTGCTGGGTTTATTCTTAGTATTGCAAATAATAGTGCTATAGCTGTAAATGCTTTTTCTCCTCCTGATAGTAAGCTCATGTTTTGCAGTTTTTTTCCTGGTGGTTGTACTTCTATATCTATTCCTGATTCTAGTATGTTGGCTTCATCTGTTAAAATAAGTTCTGCTTTTCCTCCTCCAAATAGTTCTTTAAATACTTCTTCAAAGTTTTTGTTTATTATTTTGAATTGGTTTGCGAATTGATCTTGCATTATTTGAGTCATTTCGGTAATTACGTCTCTTAGTTTGCTTGATGAGTTTTCTAGGTCTAATCGCTGTTCACACATAAAGTCGTATCTTTCTCTCGTTTTCTTATATTCTTCTATTGAGTTTATATTTATGTCTCCTAATTCTTTTATTCCTTCTCTTAATTGCTTTACTCTTTTTGTTGTTTCTGCTAAGTCTGATGGTTTTTTATAGTCTCCTACGTTGTTTGGAGTCATCTCATAATCTTCCCACATTTTGTTTACTATTTGTTCTAGCTCTAGTTCATTTTTTGATTTTCTAAATTCTAGTTTTGATATTTCGTTTTTTAAGTCTTCTATTATATTGTACTTTTCATCTATATCTTTATCATTTTTTGCAATTTTTTCGTTTTTAGTTGTTCTTTCTGATTTTAGTTTTTCTATTATTTCTGAACTATTTGTTACTGCTAGTTTTATTCTTTCAATTTCTGCTTTTGATTGTACAATGGTTCCTTGCAATTGTTTATTTTGTTCTACTATTTGTGCTCTCTGTGCTCTTTTCTTTTCTGCATTGTTTGAATTGTTTGTTATCTCGTTATTAATTCTATCAATAATCTCTTGCATTGAATTATTGCTTTCATCAAATGAAGTTAATGATATTTTTAAGTTTGTTACATCAAAGTTTAAGTCGTCTATAATTTTTTGATTTTCTTTATTTTTGTTTGCAAATTCATCTATTATTTTGCTTAGATTATTTGTTTCTGTATCTAGTGTTTCAATCTCCTGGTTGTATTTTTTTATTGCTTCTTCGTTTTCTATTTTGTTTTTATCTAATTCTACTTTTTCTATTTTTAGTGATTGTAATTTTTCTTCTAGTTTTGTAATTGATTCTTCTAGTGAAGATAGTCTTTGTTTTTCTGTTGCATATTCTATTTCTGTTTCTTGAACTTGTTGTTCAAGTGCTCCTATTTCTTCTAATAGTGCTTCTAATGGTTTTTCGTATTTTTCTTTTTCTGCTGTTTCTTGGTCTATTTGTTTTTTTAATGTTTTTACTTCTTTTTCTAGTTCGTCTATTTGTAGTTTTCTTCCTATAATATTCTTACCTTTTTGTGTTACTGAGCCTCCTGTTATTGATCCACTTGGTGTAATAATATCGCCTTTTAGTGTAACAATCTTAAATGCGTATTTATTTTGTTTTGCAAGTGCTATTGCAGTTTCTATATCTTCTACGACTACGGTTTTTCCTAATAAATTTGCTATTATGTCTTTATATTCTTCGTTTACTTTTATAAGCGTATCTGCAATTCCTATTACACCTTGTATTCCACTTGTAATTAGTTTTTCTATGTTGTTTGGTTTTACTGAGCTTATTGGTAAGAATGATGCTCTTCCTAAATTGTTTGTTCTTAAATATTCTATAATTTTCTTTGCATCGTCTTCTGTATCTGTAACTATGTTTTGTAGTGTCGAACCTAATGCCATTTCTATAGCTACTTGATATTCTTTTGGAACTGTTATTAAATTTGCTAGAACTCCATGTACTCCATTTTTGTTTTCATATTCTTGAAGGATTGATTTTACTGCTTTTGAGTATCCTTCTTTTTCTTTTTCCATGTCTGCTAAGAATTTAAGTTTTGAATCTTTAACTCTTAATTCATCTGTTAGCGCATTTATTTTGTCTTCAAAAACCTTTATTTTTTCCGTACTTTCTTGTTTTTGTGTATTTGTTGTTTCTAGTCTTTCCTTTTGAATCTTTCTTTGATTTTCTTTTTCTGCAAATGTTTTGCTTATGTCTGATTTTAATAGTCTTTTTTGATCTAATTCTGATATTGTACTTGATATTTCATTTTCAAGTGTTTTTCCTCTTTTTATGAAGTTCTCGTTGTTTGTTTCTGCTATACTTATTGCTTCTCTTTTTTCGTATTTGATTTCAGCATTTTCGTCTACTTTTTTCTTTTTTTCTTCTATTTCAATTTCTTCTGCTGATAGTTGTTTTGTAAGTTCATCTAATTTAGCTTGTTTTTCTTCTAATTGTTTAGAAAATCTTTCTCTCTCATTTGAAAGGTTATCTTTTTTTGCTAGCTTTGATGTTTTGTCTTCTTCTAATGTTTTATTTCTTGCTTCTAATTCTGTTATCTCTTTTAAATAACTTTCATAGTTTAGTTTGTTGTTTATAATTTTTTCTGTTGCTATATTTATCTGTGAAGTTATTTGTTCTTGTTTTTTTCCAGTTTCAAAGCCTAAATTTTGGGTTTCTTCTATTTCTGTTGTTATTTCTTCTAATTCGTTTTTTAGGTTTTCTTTTAGGTTTTGTAATACTGATAATCTTGCATCTTCGTCATTTTTTTGCGACGCCATAATGTTTATACTATTTGTTAGTTCTTCTATTTTTGCTTTATAGTTTTCTATATTATATACAAATAAGCCTATTTCAATAGACTTTAGTTCATCTCTTAAATTTAAATATTTTTTTGCTTTTTCTGATTGTTCCTTTAATGGATCAATTTTGTCTTCTATTTCTGTTAATATATCATTTATTCTTAATAGGTTAAGTTTTGTTTGTTCTAATTTTTTTTCTGTTTCTATTTTTCTAACTCTATATTTTACTATTCCTGCTGCTTCTTCAAATATATGACGTCTGTCTTCTGATTTATTGCTTAGTATTTCGTCTATTTTTCCTTGTCCTATAATTGAGTATCCATCTCTACCAATACCTGTATCCATTAATAGTTCTAGTATGTCTTTTAGTCTGCATGGGGCTTTGTTTATGAAATATCCTGTTTCTCCGCTTCTGTATATTCTTCTGGTTATAACTACTTCTGAGTATTCTATCTGTAATTCGCCATCTGTATTATCAATAACAATAGTGGCTTCTGCAAATCCAAGTGATTTACGGTTTTCTGTTCCAGCAAAAATAACGTCTTCAGATTTTGCACCTCTTAAAGACTTTATACTTTGCTCTCCTAAAACCCATCTAATGCTATCTGCTATGTTACTTTTACCTGATCCGTTTGGTCCAATAACAGTTGTAATACCGGGCATGAATTCTAGTACGGTTTTATCTGCAAATGATTTAAATCCT